>JAHEOI010000375.1 GCA_018610125.1 Verrucomicrobiota bacterium | reverse complement strand
GTGGCTTTGAGCGCTTTCCGCCAACGATGGCGGGAGGGGCCGCATTTTATGAGGAGCTGGAGGCCCAGTTCCCGAATTATTATCCGAAAACCTGCCCCGGGTTTGAGCGAGCGGTTGCCTTTGCCAAACGGCATGGGCTCAAACGGATCATTGATATCGGCTGTGGGGACGGCGCCTTCCTCGATCAGGTACAGGAAGCAGGCTTTGAAGCACACGGCATCGAGCTCAATCCGCATGCTGCCGAGAAGGCGGCCAACAAAGGTCACAAAATCTATAGTGAACGGATTGAATCGCTTTTGTCTCAGGATCGGATGCCAAGATTCGACCTGGTGACCGCATTCGAAGTCGTCGAGCATGTCCCGGATCCGGTCGATTTTCTTCAAACCGCGGCGCGGTTGGCTCACTCTGGCGGCTATTTTGCCGTGACCGTGCCGAATCGTCATGGTGTTCATCGACTTTGCCATCTTGAGCCGCATCAATGGCCGCCGCACCATGTTACGCGATGGCGAGCCAAGGACTTGAGGGCGCTGGCAGAACAGGCCGGCTTGCAAGCGGTGCAAATCGGCGGCGACCGGCTGTACGGGGCTGAGATTGAACGCTACGGGGAGTTGCAGCAACGGTTTCGCCAGGCTCTGGGACGACGTCGCGTTTTTGGGATCCCCTTCTTGGTGAAGATCGCTTCACTTGGTTATCGGAAGACCGGCTGCAAGTTCTTCTTTCCAGGTTGGGGGGCAAGCTTGTACGGATTTTTCCAGGCTCCAACGCAAACGCATTGAACACCTGAGACACAATGACCGAAATTTCGGAGAAGGACGAGGGCTCATTGGGCGGGAAGCTGGCCCGGGCTGACTATGTCCAAAAACGGCTGAGGCCACGATGTCGCGATCCGGATTATTTGATCCTCAGTGACCTCTTATCGGTCGTGACCCAGTTTGCCGGCGAGGTCAAGGGAGCGGTATTCGATTATGGATGTGGCGGCGCCCCGTATCAGGCGCTTTTCTCACATTGCGATCGCTATGTCGGAGCGGACGTGACCCCGGGGCCGAGTGTCGATCGGATGCTGACCGCCGACGGGATGACCCAAGAGGCTTCCGAGAGCTTCGATGCGGTCTTGTCCTCGCAGGTGCTGGAGCATGTCAAAGAGCCCGAAGAGTATCTTCGAGAGTGCCTCCGGATTTTAAAGCCCGGCGGCGAGCTCCTGCTCAGCACCCATGGGATGTTCCATGAGCATGGCTGTCCGCACGATTTCTATCGGTGGACACCCAACGGGCTGGGGGCGGAGATCGCTTCAGCCGGTTTCACAATTGTCGAGGCATATAAGATCACGACATCGATCCGAGCGGGACTCCAGCTCAAGCATTATTTCGTCGATCGGCTGGATGGCTCCGAGAGGCTTCTTGTCCAAGCGGTGCTGGGCGTTGTGAAACGCCTCCACCGCTGGGTCGGGATCCCGGTTTTGAATTGGCTCGCCGACCGATTCAAAGAACAGGGTCTCAGGCCGGCATCCCATCCGACCCCGATCTACGTCGGCGTCGCTGTATGGGCCCGGAAGTGATGCCGGAGCCAGGTAGCATGAAAAGCGGATCGGGCTAGATTCCTTGACCACAGGCCCCTTAGTCGCAATCCCGTCCTCTGTCCCCGGCTAGCGACCGAGCGCCCGTTTGACGGCGCGGCGTAGCGTGCCGAGCTGAGCCAATCGATGGAAGGAGCAGTGATCGATCGGAAACGGGCGTTTGGGTAAGGTGTTTCGGGAGACGCGCGGCCAATGATCGATCTGCTGCAAAAAGTCGGCAAACTGGGAGAGGTAGCTGTCTCCCAAGTGAGGCTTGATTGAGGCATAGCAGGCATCGCGGATAACTTGCAGCTTGGGGGCCGGGAGCTGGTGGAGCCATTGAACCGTCTCGGCGACTCGGTCCCAATTGTCGGGCGGGTAGAGAAGACTCGGATGGATCTGCTCGGCGTACGCATCGCCTCCCGTCCCGATTCGGGGATATATCGGTATCACCTGCCTGCCAAGGGCTTCCAGCATCGAGATCGGGGTGCCCTCATAATCGCTGGTGGATAAGAGGAGGTCCCATCCGTCGAGCACGTCCCAATATTCCCGCCCGGTTTTGCGTCCGTGAAACCGAAAGCGTTTCGGATCCGAAAGCCGGCGACGCAGCCATGGCTCGTCCGGTCCTTCGCCGAGAAATTCCAAGCGATAGTCGATGCCGGATTGTTCGAGCTTGCGACAAAGTGGTGGCAGGCGATCGACTCGCTTTTGCTCGATTGCGATGCGACCGCAAACACCGATTACGATAGGGCGGGCATTAAGCGGGGATTGCTTAGGTGGGGCGGGCGGCAAGGTGATCGGGTAAGGGACAAAGTCGACCCGTTCGGGCGACAGGTTGGCGAGCGAGCTTCGGATCGGTTGGAGCAGTGGCTTTGCCACACAAAGGACCCCATCCAGCCATTCCCGACGGTAACGGAGGTCGCGCTCGAGTCCTGGAACCTTTCCATGCTGAACCACGATGCGTCGCTCAGCCCGGTCAAGGTCGCAAAGATACGGCATTCCCCAAGTGTTATGATAGATGACGTAATGCGGTTGAATCGAAGCCATTGCGTCATCGAAGCGTTTTCGGGCTGTGCGGATGGTATCCCGCTTGGTAAGCTGCAGAAAATAGGTGCGAGGATCGGACCGTTGTGGGACCTCGTCGTAAATGACGAAGTAGGAGTCGAGATTCCAGCGTTGATCTTCCCGGTAATGCCGATGCAGGATCGATTCCACGCCGCCCAGGGTGTCAAAGGTGTGAAATAGATGAGCAGTCCGAATCGCTGTCATGACGGTTTGCAGCATACAAGGGAATCGTGCGAAGGGCCAGCTCAAACCCAAGCAGGGGGTACAAAGACGGACACGGCAACGAGATGAGTCGAGTAGCGATTGAAACGAATGGCCGTTACACGAGCCAGGCGGGGATCTCCAGGTATATCCGGGGATTGCTCCATGGTGTTGAGCAATCCGGTGTGCCCAACGATCTTACCTATTCCGAGCTGAACTGGCCGGTTGAAAACCTGGTCTACCGGCAGCCTCAACGAGCGATCAGGACCTTCTACCGGGAATTGATTTGGGCCAAGTGCGTTGCTCCGAGGCGTCTGCGAATGATGGGCGCTTCCGTGCTGCATTCCACGGGCAACCCTTTTGTGAGGCCACTGTCAGGGATGGCCCATGTGGTCACCCTCCATGATCTGGCCTTGCTGCGCTATCCTCAACGGTTTCGCCCATGGTTACGCAGAACGGGGAAAAAACGGCTCGATCAGGTACGCCGTGCCGACCGAGTGATTTGTATCAGCCAATTCACCGCCGACGAGGCAATGGCGCTTCTCGATATCCCCGCCTCCCGGATTGAGGTGATTTGGAATGGTTGTGATTTCCATCCCAACGATCGGCGGTCGATCGACGAAGGTCCGCCAGACCGCTCGCTTCCCGAGGAATTCTTCCTTTTCGTTGGCTCATTGGAGCCGGGTAAGAACCTCCGGCTTTTGCGGGAGGCCTATCTCTTGGCGGAAAAGGAGGGGAAAGCCTTGCCGCCGCTGGTGATTGTCGGAGCGCGGTGGGAAGGTGTGGCCAGGGAGGGAAGTCATCCCAAGGAATGGCACTACCTGGGACGGCAGCCGGACGAAGTCTTGACTTATCTCTACCGTCGAGCCCGGGCATTGGTGTTTCCAAGCCGCTATGAAGGCTTTGGTCTTCCTGTCGCGGAAGCAATGGCCCTTGGATGTCCGGTGATCTGTTCCCGGGTGGCGAGTCTCCCCGAAATCGGCGGGGACGCAGTCCATTTTTCGGAAATGAGCCCGGGGGGGTACCGACAGGCGATCGAAACGGTCGCGCAGGATGCCCACTACCGCGAGACTTTGATTGACCGAGGTCGGGAGCAGGCCATGAAATTTTCGTGGCGGCAGTGCGCCGAACAAACGATGCACGTGTACCGGGAAGTATCTGATCGATCGGATTGATCGGGGAGGATGTTGTTCGTTGCACGGGACGTAGCGGGAAACGTCGGTTACGATAGTGATGTCATGGAGAAGCAGGAATCGGAGTTGATGGAGTCGGAATTGGATGCTCGGCAAGCGCAAGGGGAAGGCCTGGTCTTTCTGCTCGGTCTGGCCAGAAGTGGCACGACCTTGCTCAATACCTTGGTCAATCAACATCCTCGCGTCGCGTTAATGAAGGAATGCGCGATTGCAGCGCTGCCTCCGTGGGCGTTTTGGCTCCATCCTCGTGGGAATCTCTTTAAGCGGCTCGATCTCTATAACGAGCGACTCGAGCTGCATGATCTCTTGGAGCTCAAAGCGGCGCGCGGTCGAGCAGGTAAGAGAACGGTTTGTGTTTGGATCTACCGGACGTATGCGCACCGGCAAGATGCCGATGTCGGGGGAGAGAAGTGCCCTCAATACATCGGGTTTGCCGATCGCTTGATGCGTCTTTTTCCCCGAGCTCGCTTTATTGTGATCCTGCGCGAAATCCATGATGTCTGTGCCGGCTTTCAACGGTTGGCCGCCAAAGTACGAACGCTACGACAGCCCGGGGCGTTGGCGTCCCTGCTTCACTATCAGGAATTGACGTATCGCTTTCTTACCGAGCATGCTACCAATCCGCGTGTGATGGCGATCCGGTACGAACGGTTGGTCGCCGACCCGGAAGCGACCATGCGCGAGGTTGCCGGTTTCCTTGGAGTGGCGTTTGATCCCGAAATGTGTGTGCTGCCGAACGGGGAAAGCTCAAGCAAGTCAAACAAGCATTTCTTGAAATGGGGGAATACGCTTTCCGAGACGATTGCCGCGCCCAAGCATCGGGATGATCCCTTGCCGGCCGGATTTAAAGCCAAGATCGACCGCTATAAAGTGCGTTGGCGGCAACGGTTTCCGGACCGCGTTACGGGCTTGGCTCAGGAATCGGGATCTGGGTTGCCACCGTCCAAAAAGGAGCTGCTCCTCGATCGAGCACGCGCCGAAATCAACCGCGTGTTCAATCGAATGATGTTGGCCTTCTTCTATTTGAGCCCGCTGACACTGCTTCGATGGTATCGGCGCCGCCGTCCGTTGAGCTTTCATCGAGCCGGCTTGCAGACAGCTCCCGACCCGGCCGAAGAGCAACGCGGATCACGGTCGACAAACGGAGTGTAAGCCCGCGAGCACTTCCGCGACCGTGATCCGGTCCATGAATTTTCTTCCCAATGGCACGTTTTGTTCAATGGGATGACACACAAAAAAGTCGGGATCGGCCTGATGGCTTATCACCCGGCTTCGGGGGCCACTCGGTGCCCACAGCGGCAGCTTTCCTTGGCCAAACAAAGCCACGACGGGAACTCCGATGGCATCGGCCAAGTGCATCGGGCCCGAGTCAACGGTGACCAAGCACTCCAGGGTGCTCAACACGTCCGCCAAGGCTTGGAGGGTGTGGCTCTCCTCCACTGGAACGTCGGTGCCAAGTTGCTCCTTGGCTGTCGCTCGTTGTCCCGGCCCGGCCAGACCGACCACTTCCCAACCTTCGGCTTGGAGTTGAGCGGCCAACTGACTCCATTTCTCCGCCCTCCACCACTTGCCGCGCCATGGTGCGACCGGGTTTAACCCTACGCGACGCGAGGAAGGTCGGTCGGTGACTAACCAATGGTCTAATCGCGGGGGCGATTCGTCCCAAGGCTGTTCTTCGTTTAAGAGTCGAAGGAATTGCAGGTTTTGTTCCCAGCGCTTGAAACGGTTTTCGCACCCGAGGCCTTCAGCGGCAAATCCGGGGATGCGGAGATCGGACCCGAGGTAATTCTCCAAGGTCAAAACCCGGGGGCAACCTGCCCAGTACAGCAGAAGGACACTGCGGATGTCGCCTCGAGGGTCGATGCCAACGGCCTTGTCGCCAGTGCCACGGAACGATCTGAGGAACTCACGGAAAGGACCGCGTTGAAAGGCCGACCAACGATATTTGGCTCTGTCATCATGATCAGCCCAAGGGACCGCAGAATCGCTCCAGGCGGAGACGGTCCCTTCCGGATACAACGCACGCCAAGCTCCGCGCCCCACTAAGTGAACCCGATAACCGCGTCCGCGCAAATTCCGGATCAACGGCTCGAGGGTTACCAGATCGCCCATGCCGAACGGCTCAAGAATGAGCACCTTTTTTTCCAGAGACGGGCCTCTGAGGGTCAGGCGCCGCACGCGTCGTGAAAGTTTCCAAAGGCCGGCCAGCGAACCGAGGACCCACCCAACGAAACGCTTTTGTAGCCCAATATGGATGACATCTTTGCGCACGGTGTGCTTTTTCAACGCAGCGCGAACATAACGTGCCCGAGTGCCAGGGCAAGCTAAAAACAATACCGGCCGGTTAAAAAAGGGCTTGCTTTCAGTGACCGCGATCCGGTTGAAAATGCTTTCACTAACCGATCTGGTCGGTTAATATTCAATCCAGAACCAATGCTAGTGCCGGAAGGGCCCGGGAGATCAGAATTCCCATGCGTCAACACAATAAGAGGATTATGAAAAGCGACATGATGAAAACCGGTGAAAGGAGCGTATTGAGCTTGAAGGGCAATGGGCGAGCTGCGGCGAGCGGGTTTACGTTGATCGAGCTATTGGTGGTCATTGCGATCATCGCCATTTTGGCGAGCATGCTACTCCCGGCTCTCAGTAATGCGAAAGAGAAAGCGAACCACGTCAAATGCATCAACAATCATAAGCAGCTTGTCTTGGCCTGGACCATGTATGCCGATGACAACAACGATTGGGTGCCGTTGAGCCATGGGTGGCAGCCTTCGGAGAATCGCCCCGTATGGTCGACCGGCGAGCTCGATGACAAGGTGGGGGACCATGTCGGCGAGTGCCTCGATCTACCGGTCCAAGATGAGGATAATGTGAACCCACATCTTTCCATCGTTCGGCATAATCGCTTTTGGCCGTATGTGGAAAATACGGAGGTGTTCAAGTGCCCCTCGGACAAAAGCACCGGGTCGCACCCGAATTACAAGGATGGCGCCGTCGTGCCGCGAGTCCGGAGCATGTCGATGAATCGCTACTTTGGAAGTCGGGCCGTTCCGGAGTTTACCCCGGACCTCCGGGAGTTCGAGAAGAAATCGGATATCGTCAATCCCCAGCCGTCGAAGCTTTGGGTCCTTTTGGATGAGCGCGAGGACAGCATCGATTGCGGCGGTTTCCGAGTCAATATGGACGGCATGAAGGAGAGTCCCGTCGCCACTCGGATTCAAGATTATCCGGCTTCTTACCACAATAATGCCGGGGGCTTTTCATTTGCGGACGGTCACTCCGAGATCCACAAATGGCAAGATCCCCGCACGTTCCCTAAGCTCCAGCGGGGTCAGGAATTGCAGCTCAATGTGGCCTCGCCATTCAATCAAGACATGGCTTGGCTCATGGCCCACACCACCAGCGTGAAGAGGGATTAGCCAAGCACGGGCGGGCGGCGGCTTGAGTGACTGGTTTTTTTATGCTGCCTGACCCCGATCAAGGGTGAGACGCCGATACAGGTCGAAGTAACCGGCGACCATATCCTCCGAGGTGAAGGCCTCGCCCATGCGACGTTGGGCATTGTGGCCGAGCGATGACAAATGATCGGGATCTTGAATGGCGTCGGCAAGGCGCGAGGCGGCATAGTCCCAATCGTCCCGAGGAAAAAGCCAACCGGTTTCGCTGTCTCTCACAATTTCCGGAGCACCGCCGACGGATGCAGCCATGACCGGGATTCCCGCGAAGCCGGCTTCGAGCAGCACGTTGGGAAACGAGTCGAATTCCCTTGATGGGAAGATCAAGAGATCAAGCGAGCGAAGGAAGCTCTGAGGGTCATCGACCCATCCCACCCATTCGACCCGGGACCACCAGGCTCGGTGGCTGAATTGGTCGCATGTCTCACGGAGCCAATCCCGGTAATGAGGCAAGGGGCTACCCGCGATACGGCATTCCCACTCCCCGGGCGTGATCAGCTCGGCAAGCTTATCAAGGATTTTGAATAACCCATCCAGGCCTTTTGGTGGCGACCAGTGGCCGACGAATCCGATCCGTATCGGTTTGTTTCGTTTCGGTACGCTTGAGCTGAGCCACCTTTTGGGAAACCCATTGTGGACGACTTCAAGTTTGCCGGCGGGATAATGACACTCTAAGCAGGCCTTGCGGACGGCATCGGAAACGCAGGCCACCCCATCGGCCGCGAAACAGGCGGAAGCCCACATCAATCGGCTTCGCGCAAAGGAGAGATAATGTGCTCTCGGATGGTCGTGAAGGGTGAGGAGGGTCGGGCATCCGGTTCGATGACGGAGGAGCCCTCCGAGCTCCCATGTGCGAGCGGCCCATCCGTGAATCAGGTCGTACCGAAAGTGTCGCCGATAATCCGTGAGCACCTTGGCCTGCTGCCGGAGCTTTCGGAGTGAGAAGGCCCTGCCTGAGCTGATATACACGCGATCGAGGGTTCCGGGAAGACGCTGATCCAATCGGCTTCCCTCCACCAGTGCCAAAGCGACTTCCCGACCCTGAGCGGCCAATTTATCCACGAAATGGATGAGCAGCGTCTCGGCCCCTCCAAAAAATTCGTCCTCGTTATGGAGCAGCAGCAGACGCATGGCTCACTTCAAGCACGAAGTGGCAAGAGCGGAGCGTGTTGCGCACCGGCTTCAACTTGCTCCGTCTCTTCAGACTGCCGGGCTTGTTCGGACCTCGGACTGCAGACACCGTGGTTGATCGCGATACTTAAGCCGACTGTCCCGGTCAGTTGGATAAACTCGAGGTCGAACTGCCCGTAAAAGATCGTGTAAAAGATCAATCGTCCGACAAAATAGGCCAATAGGAACGTGTTGATTTTATAAAGATCGGGATCCCCGTAGCGTTTGTTGCGGAGAAGGACCCACCAGCCGGCGGCACTGAACCAGATAAACGCGATTAGCCCCCAGATGCCGAACGGAACAATGATTGTGAGAATGCCTTGGTGATAGTTGCCGCTGACGAGGGTATGCTCATAGCTTGGGTAAATACCGCGATCCATCCCGATTGTCGTCAGGTAATACTCGGTGCCGTCAAACGTATAGCCCTTTCCAAAGAGCAGGTGCTCCGGCACTTCGGGTAACACCACTCGCCACATCTCCAAGCGCCAGTTCAGGGACGCGGCAGCATCCTGGGCCGCCGCCCGGTCGATTTCCACCGGCAGGAAACTGAGGCTTCGCTGCACCGTTTTCGGCATGTCGTCCAGGAAGACGAGTGTGAAGCCGCCTCCAAGCAGACCGACGGCCAGGAGGATTGGCATATATCGGGAGCGGTGAACCCCTTCAAGATAGAGCTGAGAGACGAATACCAAGACCGAGAGGATAAGCACCGACCGAAAGCCTCCCAATAAGCTGAGACCGATCATGGCAATAAAAGTGAGCAAGCGCCATGGCTTGTTGATTTCAAACAGACCCCGAACCCCATACCAGAGGAGCACAAAGAATGCGGCGTCCATAGCCGCAAAGCTAAGTCCGGTCAATCGGACCATTTCTCCACCGGTGGCACGGTATTGGTGAGAAGCCAGGTCCGAGGGAAAGAAGTTAAACAGGAAGTAGAACGACGGTCCCAGAGTGTAAGCGATGTTGCTGACGACCGATGTCAAGCCGGCCAGGATGAAAACAGAGGCCGCAAGGCGCGCTTTGTTCTTTGGGATCGTTTGCGAAACGAGGCCGAACAAGGCAAAGATCGCTCCGTAAACCCCTAGATAGCGCTTGGCTCCCCATAGGGAGGAACCGAATACGCGACCGCCAAAACCACCCGTGAAATGGGCCGTCACGGTGACCACGATTGCCAAGAAGATGAGCGGCCACACGACATGCGGTATCCAGATAAATTGGCTCTCCGCCTTCAGGGTCCGGTTGAGCACGGCGGCACCGACGGCAAAAGCCGCGACGACGGCTGCGAGCTCGGGCTTTCCCGGCAGGAAGAAGACCAGGATCGTCGAGTTGATCGAGAAGATGAGGATCCAATGGTACCACGAGGCCACGAGCGGCATCGCCAATGTGAACACAAAGAGCCCGATGACCGCGAAGTTGAAAAACGTATTGGCGGTACCTAGGAGGTATCCGAGCACGATCGCGATCGGTAAGCAGATGGCGTAAATGATTAGAACGCGAGGTATCCCGGAGTCGCTAAACATTGGAAAAGAATAAGGCCCAGGTTGAGGCGGATGTCAAAGGCTTCTTCGGAAATAAATCCGATTAAGATACGTCTCGTCGGGAACGATCGAGCCTTCCTTGAGATTTAGCCATGGAAAAAGGTCTTCCGGAATTGTGGGCTTCGGGACGAAAAACGCCATATTGTTGGCCAGCATTGGGAAGTTCCCCCCAAGGAAGCGAAGCAGTCGCTCAGAGGTCGCGACCAGCATGCGTCGGGAGGCGCTTTTCGTTTGATAAAGCCGGCTCGGGATCCGGGTAGCATGCCAAAAGCGGTAACGATGGGCTGCAATTGGGGAATACGCTTGGATGGTCTTGATGACCTCGGCTTTTGTGAAACGATAAACATAATTCGGGATCTGACTGTTGGCCACCCCGCCAAAGCGGCAATCGTTGAAAAAAACGGCGGCGGTTTCATACTGTTGGCCGAAGCCGAGCTTGACCCCTAAGCGGGTGAAGAGATTTTGGTTGGGCTCAAAGCCGAGAATGCCCCTCGAAGCGACACGATACATTTCGGCAAGCCCTTTTTGGGGAGAGTGAAGGTGGTGCAACCCGGAATGAACGAGCACAAAGTCGAAGCTCCCGTCGGGATGGGAGAGGTTTTCCGCGTCATCATAGCTCCATGCGTAAGGCTCGAATGGGTTTTCCGAGCTTTGCTGCAGGCGGTCGTCCAGATTGCTTATGGTGACATTGGCAAAGCCGAGATTGCGTAATGTCTGCCAATCGTGGTCGTCGCCGCAGACCACCAGGATCGAGCTTTCAGTCGAGATCCGCCCGTCGTCCAGGAGCTCCCTTAATACGGACTCGTAAAAATCGGGGGCTTCGTTCCTTGTTTGCATTGACGGTTCCTGGGCTGATATTCTCACTATTAAGGCCTAAACGGACGATCCGAAGCAAAGCGAAATAGAACCCTGCCGTTGAAGTCGTTGATTGTCAATGGCGGGTTGAGGGTCGACAATCGCTCTTACGGTCGGTGAGGGTCGGTCGGCGAAGGTGCTTCCTCCTCAAAGAGGAAGGTAGGGAGCGCCCCGGTGGCGTCGGCTTGGTTGGATGGCGGGTCCAACGTGACCGGCCCGTTGCCCCCGGGGATGCTTCGGTGTTAGGCGGAGGCGCCGGCGTGCTCGTTAGCCGAAATGATGCAGTCTCAATTGTAAACAGAAACAAGCGGTCCCGAATTATGGAAGCAAGAAAGAATATAGTAGCGGTCTTACGGCGCGTTTTTCCATCCCGACCCTCTTACGCCGGTTCTTTTTGCATGGCGAATTTGGCCGGAAGAAGAGGGGCGGTGCCTCTGTGCTCGGGCGCTGGCTCGTTTCAGGCAAGTCTCTTGATGCTGGCCTCGCTCACTGTATTCGTCGTCGCGGGCTTTCCTTTCAACCTCTTGGGCGCCTCAAGCCGGCCCAATGTCGTCTTGGTCATTACCGACGATCAGGGATACGGCGATCTCGGCTGCCATGGGCATCCGATCCTCGAGACCCCTAACCTTGACCGTCTTTATCAGGAATCGGTGCGCCTGACCGATTTTCATGTCGATCCGACCTGCTCGCCGACTCGCTCGGCGTTGATGACCGGACGCTATTCGACCCGAACCGGTGTTTGGCACACCATCGCGGGCCGTTCCCTGTTGGCTCCGGGCGAGAGGACCATTGCCGAGGTGCTGGCCGATCATGGGTATCGAACGGGTCATTTTGGGAAGTGGCACTTGGGCGATAACTATCCCTTGCGCCCACACGACCAGGGCTTCGACGTAGCCTTGTACAACGGCGGCGGGGGGGTTACCCAAACGCCCGATTATTGGGGAAACGATTATTTCGATGATACCTACTACCGAAACGGTCAGCCCGTGACTTTCCGTGGGTTTTGCACCGATGTCTGGTTCGATAACGCACTCGAGTTTATCGAGCGAAATCGGAATCGCCCCTTTTTCGCCTACATCACTCCCAATGCCGCGCATGGCCCGTTTCGAGCACCCGAGAAATACAAGGAAATGTACGCCGAAAAGGGGGTTGAGAACGAGGCCCGTCAAGGCTTTTACGGGATGCTCACCAATATCGACGACAATATGGGGCGCTTGATGAAAAAGCTCGAGACGCTCAATCTGGCCAATGAGACGATTCTTATTTTCATGACCGATAATGGCAGCGCCCGCGGGACCTATAATGCGGGCTTGCGTGCCAGCAAAGGATCCCATTATGAGGGAGGCCATCGCGTGCCATTCTTTATTCGATATCCTGCGGGCGATATCCGGGGCGGCCGGGATGTCGAGGAGGTCACAGCCCATGTCGATGTCCTTCCCACGTTGGCCGGCCTGTGTGACCTGCCGCAGCCGAGATCGCCGCGCGGACCGATCGACGGTGATAATCTGGCCGCTCTCCTCAAAGGCAATGACGCAGATTGGCCTGATCGGACGCTTTTTGTGCATTCACAAAGGATTCAGCACCCTGAAAAGTGGCGGCGAGCCGCTGTCATGACCGATCATTGGCGTCTCCTCGACAAGAATAAGCTCTACGAAATCACAGAAGACCGGGGCCAACGCAACAACGTCGCCCAGAAATACCCGGATGTGATGACGCGCCTCCAAAATCGATACGACGCGTGGTGGAAGTCACTTCGGCCAAGGTTCGATGAGTATGTCCGGATCGTCATCGGGTCCAAGCACGAGTCCTCCGCGCGGATAACCGCTCACGACTGGCACAATCCAGGGAGCAATACCCCATGGAATCAGGGACAGATTAAGCGAATGCCGGAGGTCAATGGCTGGTGGGCAATTGATGTTTCGCAGCGAGGCCGTTACCGGTTTACGCTCCGTCATCAGCCGCCCCAGGCGGCTAAGGAGCTGGAGGCCAAGACAGCCCGGATCAAGGTCGGGAACAGAGAGGCGAGTAAAACGGTTGACACGGGCGCCACCTCGGTTTCGTTCGAGCTCGAGCTGGATAAGGGCCCGAAGAGGCTACAGACCTGGCTCAAAAAAGGGGAGACCAGCCGCGGTGCCTTTTTCGTTTATGTGAAGCGGTTGGATTAGGGGGGACGTCGTCCCCGATGTCCGCGTCCATTGCTCCCCCTTGAAACAATTGAATTGCCCCTTCGTTGGTTGCTGTCTTATTTTGAAGCTAATCCGTGGGGCGTGGGCGGGATTTGAGCAAACAAAATCCGGATCCTTGACGGGACCTGAAATAAGGGATCACCAAAGACAGCAAAACGCACATGACAAATAGACGTGACGAAAATAGCCGAGCTCAAACCCGCGAAGGAGGGTTTACGAGAAGGAATGGTTGATGAGGGCGATACAGCTCGAGGGAGCAAAGCAGTTTAAGCAAATCGAGGTGGAGCGGCCGGAACCCCCGGGGGACAATCAGGCCTTGGTGCGAGTGCATCGTGTCGGGATCTGCGGCACTGATTATGCTGCTTACCTTGGCAAAATGCCATTCTTCAAATACCCGAGGATTCCCGGGCATGAGCTTGGGGTGGAAGTCCTTGAAGTCGGAGATGAGGTAACGAATGTCAAGCCGGGGGATCGATGCAGCATCGAGCCTTACATGAATTGCGGCGACTGTTACCCCTGCCGGCGTGGTCACGGGAACTGTTGCGAGCGACTCAAGGTGCTCGGTGTCATGCAAGATGGCGGGCTCCGTGAGCGGTTTCTGGTCCGATCGGACAAGCTGCATCCGTCCGAGACGTTGACCTTCCAGCAGCTCGCGCTCGTCGAAACGCTCGGAATCGGTTGTCACGCCACGGATCGGGCCGATCCGGGGGAAGGCGATCATGTCCTGATTATCGGGGCCGGTCCGATCGGGCTGGCGACCTTGGAGTTCACACGGCTGACAGGCGCGACCATCACAGTCATGGACATGGTCCAATCACGACTCGATTTCTGCAAGGAGACTTACGGCGTGTCTCATACAATTCGGTTTGAAGGAGACAGCTCCGAGGAAGAGCGAATCGCCGAAATCACCGGCGGTGATCGATACGCGGTTGCTATTGACGCGACCGGTAACCCTCGGTCAATGTCGGGGGCGTTGAGCTATGTGGCCCATACTGGCACTTTGGTTTATGTCGGTATCACCTCCGAGGAGGTGAGCTTTCCCCATCCTGTTCTTCACCGTGCCGAAGCGACCCTGAAGGCAAGTCGAAATGCGTTGCCGGGCGATTTTCGGAGGATTATCGCCTTGATTGAGGATGGGACAATTGATACAGGGCCATGGATTACCCACCGGACAACGTTCGATAAGCTGATCGATGAATTCGATCAGTTCACAAGATCGGATTCGGGTGTCTTGAAGGCAATGGTGGAAATGAAGTAGCAATGTGCTTCGATTGGGCATTAATGAGGCGATTATGATAAGGCGTATGTCGGATGGTCGATGGATTGCGGTCGGAACGCTGGCGGCGATGGCCGTCGGTTTGTTGCCCGGCTTGCTCCGGGCTGAAACGAGTGACACTTGGACAGTGGATAGCACGCCGCAATGGAAAAAGGCCAGGGCCGGTGGTCACCACCTCTCGCTTGCTGAGGGAGAGGTCCGGCCGACGGGCAAGCAAGCTCGCTTTGAAAGCGTGATGAAAACGTATCAATACACGCGTCACCCCAAGGCGATCACATTCAAGCAATCTCCGGTTTGGGACAACTGGAAGACCGTCGAAAATGTCGGCCCCAAAGGCACGGCGAATGCACCGGTATTCCTGCCCGTAGGGAAAGGCGATTACTGGTACTTTGCCGAAGACCGGAATGGCGAAAGCGGTTATAGCGCTTGGCATAGCACCGATATGAAAAACTGGAAAGGCTACGGCCAAGTCACCGAGAGCCGATGGGTTACCAGCGCCGAATACGCCGACGGCAAATGTTACCTCTACTATGACGAGCCAAATGACGAAGATCCCCACTTGGTGATCGATAAGGATTTGAGAGATGGAAAGAACCGTGACATGGGTGAGGTGTTTGCCGACCCTTCCCACGGATCGGACTCGGGGATTTTCAGAGAGGCGGATGGGTCATTCCATCTCATTTACGAGGATTGGAGTCCGATTAACGCCAGAGCCCACAGTTGGGATTCCCCATTGGCCGGCCATGCGGCCAGTCCCGATGGGATTCGCGGCTTCGAGCCGCACGAATTCCCGGCGCCGATCGATGAGCGAACGGTGCCTTTGCCCGAGTTTGGCACGTATAACCATGGTCCCACCGGTGAGCATCGCTTTCACAAGCATGAGGGCCCCCAGAACGCTTACGGCGATTTCACAATGATCAAGGTGGCATCCCAGTATTACCTGTTCTGTGACTATGATCCGCATAATAAGCCGATGCGGGTGGGCTATTGGACGAATGACTCCCTTGATGATCGTTTCGAATGGGGCGGCGATGTCGGCAAAGGGTTCCATCCCGACCCGACCATCGGCTTTGCGGAGGGCCGGTTCTATCTGATCGTGCAGCGAAACGCCAATGACTTCGTCAGTCCGGGCCCCTGGGTCGAGACCGTGAAAGCGCGCGTCGGTGTCGATATCGAAGGCGATGATCAGATCGATCAGTGGACAGACTGGCAGGAGGTCCGAGAGCGCTATTCCAGTAAGCCCGGATTCGCTCGAATTGTCGAAACGAGCCCGGCCAGGCTCGATCTCGCCTCGCTTCCGGCCGGACGTGGCTTCCAATTCGAGCTTAAAGCCGAGGATTCGACCAAAAACAAATCGAAGCCGATTTTGGATCGAGTCACACTCGGTTTTGAGTGACATTATTTTCGGAAATGGCCGGCAAATCGGTCGTTCGGGTGTCAAATCCTGATAGAAAGAAGAACCATGAATATTAAGAAGAGAATGATCATGAGTACCGAGTCAATTCGTCGTTTTTTGGGGGTTATCGGTATCCTCACAATCCCTGCCTTGGGTGTGGCCGGAGAAAAGGGGGATCCCTGGGTGGAGTATGACGGGTTCGAGGGACCCGGTGACGGCAAGCACATTGTGCTGGTCAGTGGCGACGAGGAGTATCGATCGGAAGAGACCCTTACTCAGCTTGGTAAGATCTTGGCAAAGCGACATGGCTTCCGGTGCACCGTGCTCTACCCAATCGATCGCGCGCATGGCGGGATCATTAATCCGGAGCATCTGACGAACATTCCCGGCCTTGAGCAGTTGGCGGAAGCCGACCTGATGGTCATCTTTACCCGATTTCGACGCCTTCCCGATGATCAAATGGAGCATATCGATCGCTATTTGAAGTCGGGCCGTCCGGTAATGGGATTGCGTACCGCCACACATGGATTTCGGTTCCCGAGCGACAGTGACTGGGCTCATTACAGTAACGGCTACAACGGGCCTAAAGAGGCGTGGCAAGGCGGTTTCGGTCGGGTCGTCCTCGGGGAGAAATGGATCAATCACCATGGAGGTCATCGGAGCCAAGCGACGCGGGGACTCATTCCGAACAAGGGGATGAATCACCCTATTACTCGCGGGATCGAAGATGGCGATATCTTCGGGCTGACGGATGTTTACGGGGTCAGGTTGCCGCTACCCGGGGATTCCAAGCCGGTGGTCCTGGGACAGGTTGTGGATGGCATGGAATATGGCGATCCCGGTGTTGAGGGCGACAAAAACGACCCGATGATGCCGGTGGCGTGGACCAAGTCGTATCAAATTCCCGGTGGGAAGAAAGGGAGGGTGTTTACCACGACTATGGGGGCTTCGGTCGATCTCGAATGGGCCGGCACTCGCCAAATGCTGGTCAATGGGGCCTACTGGTGCCTGGGTATGGAAGAGGCCATCCCACGATACGGTCCGGATGCGCGGACAGTCGGCCATTTTCAGCCCACGATGTACGGGCGTAAGCCCGGCGAATATTGGGTTGAGAAAGCGGTCAAGCCGGCGGACCTCAAAATAGAGAGTGGCGGTGACTCAAAGTAGGAGACGATCGGAAGTAGGAGGCGATCGCAAATGACAACCGCGGCGCAAACACCCAAGTGTGAAACGCTCGGTTTGAAGCCGAGCTTTGGTTTTGGTGATCGGATCGGGCTGGCGACGCCGGGCCATGTCAATGCGATGAAGGTCGCGGGCGAAGGGATTGCTCCGATCTTTCCGCAGCAATCGATCCGTGAGATGACCCGGACAAGTCGCGAGCCGGCGCAAGTGATGGATGATGCGTTGCGTGGCGCGGCAGCGGCGCATTGGTCCGGTCCCATCGGGGCGGACGCGGACCATCTCAAAAGTCGCGACGACATCGATCGCACGGCACCGGTCGGGTTTACCTTTTTCACGATCGATCCTTCAAGCCAAGTGGAGGCGCATGCCGATAACTACGATGAAGCGGCCTTGCGACAGGCCTATTCCAAGGTGGCCGATGAGATCGACTGGCTTGATAGCTATGTCGGCAAGTCGGTCAGGCTCGATTCGGGCACGCTCATCGAATTTACGGAAGAGGTCTGCGCACGTTGTGCCGTCAAATACGGTCGCGCGCTGAATGAGGCTATCAAGCTTGGAGACTACATCAAGGAGGTCCAACAACGAGGCGGTCGCGATTATGAGATTGAGCTTAGCGTCGATGAAACGGAGCAGCCGACCACCTTGGCCGAGCACTACATCGTCGCGGATCAGTGCCTACGGAAAGGGATGAAGCTCGTCAGCCTGGCGCCGCGGTACATCGGGCGTTTGGAGAAGGGGGTTGACTATAAGGGGGATGTAACAAGCCTCAAAGCTTCCTTGAGCGACCATGCGTCGATCGCCGAGCGCTTGGGGCCGTATAAGCTGAGCCTGCACTCCGGGTCCGATAAGCTTTCGATGTATGGCGCTCTTGCCCGTGCCACCAAGGGGCGTTTCCACGTGAAGACCGCCGGGACGAGCTACCTCGAGGCACTCCGCGTCGTCGCCCGGCATGAATCGGAGCTGTTTCGGCGAATCATCGACTATTCGCGGTCACGCTATGAAACCGACAAGGCCAGCTATCACGTTTCCGCGACCCTTGACAGCGTGCCGGCCCCGGAGTCCGTGAACGAGCCTGAGCGTCTCGAACAGCTCTATCTCGGATCCTGGAAAGAGGTCCCGAGAGGGGAAGGATTCACCGACCCGGGTCGGCAGATCCTTCATTGCACCTTTGGCTCTGTCTTGACCCATCCCGAATTCGGAAAGGCCGTGCGCTCCGTGCTGGAAGCGCATCCCCAAACCTATGAAGAGGTGCTCGGGGACCATTTTGCCAGACACCTCAAAGCGCTGCGCGACGGGCTGGTGTCTTAGCAAAAGAATTGCTTTCAGTTGCGTCGTGTCAAGGTTGGAATCAGAAAAAAGGTGAACATTGCCCCGTCCTTACAGGGCTTTGCGTCACAGCAGAGCGGGCGTTTTGCGTTACGCCGGACGTAGC
Organism: Verrucomicrobiota bacterium; assembly: GCA_018610125.1. Classification (GTDB taxonomy): domain Bacteria; phylum Verrucomicrobiota; class Verrucomicrobiia; order Limisphaerales; family JAHEOI01; genus JAHEOI01. Next base: position 2,012 of record JAHEOI010000375.1, on the reverse strand, counting down.
GCAGGCTGTTAGCCTGCCGGGGTTGGGTTAGGGCTGGAATGCTCAGCCTGATAGGGACGTCGTGTCCGACGTCCACGTGCGGCCCGCAGCGGAGTGCGGGCCCTACCGCAACAGCTTCTCCCCTCCGAAGGGGAGAAGGAATTGCTTCTCTCCCCCCTTTCACTTTCACTAATATCGCGATTGCCCTTGGCCTTGCTCCTCTTGCTTCTGAAATCGGGTTTGTGCTTTTTTGAATTTGGGATCAAGCGCGGACATGAAGGCGCTCAATGCCTTGTCGGCTTTCCGAGTGTTTTTATCAGGAAAGGAATACATGACCTGCTGCATTTGGCTCGAGGCCTCATACAAGGCGTCGTACTGCTCTTGATTGACATCCATGGCCTCGACCGCCTTTTTCATTGATTGAAAGGCGCTGACGAAATCCTTTTGCTTGACCGCCTGGCTGGCTTCCTCGAGGGCCGATTTGGCCGGTGCCGGGGCATTCTGAAATTCCTCTTGAAAGAGGGAGTGGTCGACGCTGCTGCGTTTGGGAGTTTTGTCACCGCCGCAACCGATCAGGAATGCCATCAGGGGCAAAAGTAGCAGCCACGGAATCCATCCGCTTGCCAGCGGCATCGCCTGATAGCCAGGAACAAACCGCGCATTGCTTGTCGTTTCAACGAGGAGGGGGTGCAACGAATCGCCTTTCATAGTTATCCGGTTATAATCGAGGTTTTCTATTTTAAGGACCTAGGGTGTGGAAAGGAAGAAAATGGCACACTCATTCCTTTCCAGACCCTGAAAGCGCCGGCCCATGCCCTATCCCGATCGTCCAAGCATGGAGAAGCGGAATGGGTCGCTTTCTGGCTCTCTAAAACTAGGGAGTTGCTGACCGGTTTTCAATCACAAAGTGTGAGGTAAGAGCTAAAGAAAAGTAACGAGTCAGCCGTAAAAAGCCGCTAATTTGTGTCTGTTGGCGGTGCCGCAGGTTGGCGGGGCTGCTGCGACTCCTCGCGCGGGTGATGGGCTAGTGTGGTCCGGGCAGCCGTCACTGGTAATGTCGTCAGGTGAGGGAAAGCCCTCGTTTCCCATCAAGGACCTGAAGTAGGCGTCGCCCGATTTGCCGGGCGAGAGCAAGCATTTGGTCGGCCTCATGCTGCGGGAGCCGGCGCCGGCAATTGAATGCCCACAGATCGAGCCAATGCGCCAAATGCTCTGCGGTAATACCCAAGCCTTGATGCTTGGCAGGCATGTTCCCGGCATACGAAGCGGGACCGCCGGTGACCTGTTGCCAAAAGTCCGCAATGACGACCAGATGGGCGGGCCAATCGTCGATCGTGGCGTTAAAGATTGGGCCGAGCGTGCGATGCTGGCGCACGTCGGCGTAGAAATAGTGCAGGAGTGCTTCGATCCCTGGGCGCCCGCCGATTCGGTCATAAAGAGAACGCTGATTCTTCACATTCATTCTTCTGATTCAAGACCGCGGCTCTATTCGACCCGATTTGTCACAATACCAATCCTCCATGATTGGCGGCCTTTCGTCAATCTCGTCTGTTGACAACAGGGGGTTGTGGCCCGCTAAGTAGAGGCATCGAGATCCATAGTGAGGCAACGCCGGAATTATGTCCCATCAAATACAAAGAGGCTGGAAGGAGCGCCTGAAGGCATTGGTGCCCTTTGGTCTCGGTCAAACCAAGCCGCACCACTTTTTGGGCGATAAGGTCCGTCGGAGCGATCCACAACGGCTTGCGTTCTATCTGACCTCTCGGGGCATTACGAACGAAGTCTACTATGTCGCGCAAAAGGTGGCTCGATTTCTCGGCACCAACCATATCGACAACGCGGCCCGCCTTTGTCACTCGCCGTCGACCGGAGCGATGAAGCACGTCCTCGGCGTGGCGGCGACGACCTGCAGCTACGAAGATTGGTATGGGAGCGATTTGATCGTTCCGCCCGTTGCTTCAACATATCGCTTTAATCTTGACCTGAGCTCCGCCTCTGGAAGAGAGTGATGGCGAATTCGCACCTGAGACGAT
>JAHEOI010000374.1 GCA_018610125.1 Verrucomicrobiota bacterium | reverse complement strand
GCATGACGACCATCTTGATCGCCTGCCCCAGGAATTTCGTCATGAGCTCATCCCGCTTTTGCTTCTCCTCTTTTTCTTTCTCTCCCTCTTTCTCGCCTTCCTTCCCGTTATCCCCTTTACCGTTGTCATTCATTACAGCTTGGCGGAGCTCCAGAATCGCGGCTATCAACCTCGCTTGGCCGATAACCGAATCGGTCACTTTCTAAATGCGACCAAGGATTATGGCAAAGAAGATCCGGAGACCTACTTCGTGCGTCGCATTAACCGCTGGCACTTGGAGAAAGCGAACCCGCAGGCGCCAGTGTCATCTCCCAAGGAGAAGATTATCTGGTGGGTGGAAAGCACCGTGCCTTACAAGTTCCGACGTTATGTCGAAGAAGGGATCCTGGAGTGGAACAAAGCCTTCGAGGAGATTGGATTCAAAAGACCGATCGAGGTCCGTTGGCAAGGCGCCAATGACGATTTCCAACCCGAGAATATCGATTATTGCACCTTCAAATGGCTGACTTCCGGGTCGACCTATGCGATGTCGGGAATCCGAGCCAATCCTTTGACCGGGGAGATCGTCGATGGGGATGTCGTTTTTGATGCAAGCTGGATCAAATATTGGAAAACGCAGTTTGCTTACTTCGTGGAAGGTGCCGGCGCCGGCGCAGAAGAGGACGGGGACATTCCAATGCCGCTTGCCAAGGGCGAGATCATCAGCCCGGTCCAAGCCGTCGAAGAAGGGTTCGGGTTGCCGTTTCCGCTGCCTGATAAGCGACGCGAGATTGCTGCAATCGAACAGGATGGGCATCGACAAGTGCCGGGCCTGGTCCCGAGTGATTGGAATCCGATCCGGATGCAACTGCGCCGGCAAATGGCCGGTCAGGGCGGGCAGTACAGCCTCTGCCAGTACAATAGTTATCAGTCGTACCAGCTCGCGTTGGCGGCAATGGCTATGGCCATGGAGAAAGATGACGACAACGGCGACAACGGTAACGGGGATAACGGGAAGGAAGGCGAGAAAGAGGGCGAGAAAGAAAAAGAGGAGAAGCAAAAGCGGGATGAGCTCATGACGAAATTCCTGGGGCAGGCGATCAAGATGGTCGTCATGCACGAGGTCGGGCATTCTCTCGGTTTGCGGCATAACTTCAAGGCCAGCACGATTCGAAAGAACAAGAACCTCCATAAGGCCGACAAGGCGAACGGCAGCTCAGAGAAGGCGCTGGTGGGGAGTGTCATGGATTATATCCCGGCGAATATTGCCGTGGATCGGGAAAAGCAAGGCGCTTATTATCCGACAAGCATCGGCCCTTATGATTACTGGGCCATCGAGTACGCCTACAAGCCGATCCGTGGGAACAAGGAAAAGGCGCTGGACAAGATTGCTTCCCGCTCCCCCGAGCCGGAGCTGGTCTATGCGACCGATGAAGACCTCTATTTGACTCACGATCCTTACGTGAATGCCTTTGATCTCGGTGCCGACCCCGTGGCTTTCGGGGATACCCGAATGAAGCTGGCATCGAAGCTAATGAAGGATCTGGACAAGCGCCTGATTGAGAAGGGGGAATCATGGGCGCGATTGAGGGATGCGTTTTCAATCCTGTTGGGTCAATATGGGGATGCGGCTTCCCTGACAACGGACTTCATTGGAGGGCAAAGGGTCCATCGTGACCATAAGGGCCCGGAGGGGCGCGACCCGGTTGTGCCGGTTTCGGCCAAGAAGCAGAACGAGGCGCTCGATGTCGTGGTGAAGCGAATCCTGAGTGAGGACGCATTCGAGTTTTCACCGGAACTGTTGCGGCGGCTGACGACCGAGCGATGGATGCATTGGGGAAGCGACACCTCCTATTTTGGGGGTGGTGTCTCTTTCCCGATCTACCAGCGAATCCTGAGCATTCAGCGAATTGTTCTCAGCCATTGCCTGGATGGCGAGATGTTGAAGCGCTTGCAAAACCAGCAATTGATGCGCGCCTCCGGCAAGAAATCGCTGGAGATCGCGGATGTCTTCCGGGCTTTAACCGACGGCATTTGGTCGGAGCTCGCGTCGGCGGAGGAGAACGAAGGCGACAAGGCGCTGGAGCTGTCGACAATCCGAAGAAATCTGCAGCGAGAGCACCTGAAGCGGCTTAGTCGGATTGTGCTCGGTCCGCAGCAGTCGTCCTACTACTCCTTGTATACCTTTATCTCTTTCGGGGGTGGCTCATCCTTCCCTCCCGATGCCAAAAGCTTGGCACGAATGCACCTGCGGGAAATTCGAGGCCGAATCAAAACGGTGATAAAGTCGGATGATGTGTCAATTGGGGAAACGACCCGTGCCCACTTGACAGAGGCACGGGAGCGCATATCCAAGGTGCTGAAAGCCGGCGTTGAGGTGAACCAAGCGTGGTGACTGCAACCGAGAGGTAGGGTCGGCAGTCCTCTGCCGACCCTCCTTGGCTTGATAGGGACGTCGTCCCCGACGTCCAAGCCAACGGAGAGGTAGGGTCGGCAGTCCTCTGCCGACCGTCCTTCCACCGGATGGGGACGTCGTCCCCGACGTCCAAGCCAACGGAGATGGTAGGGTCGGCAGTCCTCTGCCGACCGTCCTTCCACCGGATGGGACGTCGTCCCCGACGTCCAAGCCAACGGAGAGGTAGGGTCGGCAGACCCTTGCCGACCCTCCTTGGCTTGATAGGGACGTCGTCCCCGACGTTTACGCGGCCCGTACGGAGTGCGGGCCCGACCGCAACAGACACACCAATAGTCATCTCTGACCCCTTATCCCCCGTCAAATCCGGAGATATAGGGCAACCGTTCGGCGACTGCCTTTGTCTTTTCGGCGTTGGAGAGAAGGATTCCGGTCGAATCCCAGGTCCCGTGCATGAAGGCCTTTAGGCGCGATTCCGGTATCTCGAGCCCGATTCGAGTCGGTTCCGGAGCTGCGCCGTAGCGAATTTCTTGATGCTCGAGATCGATAACGACCGCGGTTTGGGGAGAGGATTTGGTTTGCTCCATCAGTTCCTGCACATGCGTGGCAGAAGCGGTCACCACCGGGATTCCCAGCATCGTGCAATTGCCGGCAAAGATTTCGGCAAACGACTCACCGACGACGGCCTTGATTCCCCAGCGCATGAGCGCTTGCGGGGCGTGCTCTCGGGAGGAGCCGCAACCGAAGTTCTTATTGACCAACAGGATGGAGGCGCCCTGGAATCTCGGGTCATCGAACGGATGGCCTTTGGAATTGCCATCGGTATCAAACCGTTCATCATAGAACGGGTAGTTCCCCATGCTGGTGAACGTAATCTCTTTTAAGTAGCGAGCCGGAATGATCCGGTCCGTATCGATATCATTCCCTTCAACCGGGATCGCGGTTCCTTCAATCTTCGTAATCTTTAATTCATCCAAGTCAGTCATGATAAAAACTCCCTGATATCGGCGACACGTCCTTCGATAGCAGCCGCGGCGACCATGGCCGGGCTCATGAGCAAGGTCCGGCCCTCTTTGCTGCCTTGCCGCCCGACAAAATTACGATTCGATGACGAGGCCGAGATCTGGCTGCCAACAAGCTTGTCCGGATTCATCGCAAGGCACATTGAGCAGCCGGCTCCACGCCAGTCGAAGCCGGCCTCCCGAAACACTTCATCAAGCTTTTCTTCCTCGGCTTGCTGTTTGACCTGTTGGGAGCCGGGGACCACGAAGGCTTTGACACTGTTGGCCACCTTGTGTCCTTGGACGACTCGCGCCGCTTCCCTGAGATCGGAGATCCTGCTGTTGGTGCAAGAGCCTATGAAAGCCACATCAATCGGGGTTCCTTTAATGGGGGAGCCCGGCTTAAGTCCCATATGGTTATAGGCGAACTCGGCCGATTTCTTGTCCTCGGGGGACATCGCATCCGGGTCGGGTAGCCTGTCCGAAACGCCGACCGATTGACCCGGCGTGACCCCCCAAGTGACCATCGGCTCGATGGCGGCTCCCTCGAAATCGACCACATCGTCATACTGTGCGTCCGGGCTCGAGGCGACCGATCGCCAATACTCGACAGCCTTGTCGAACGCCAAGCCGCTCGGCGCGAATTTCCGCCCGCGTAGGTATTCAAAGGTGGTCTCATCCGGATTGACATAGCCGACCCGGGCGCCGCCTTCGATCGACATGTTGCAAACCGTCATCCGCTCATCCATCGTCATCCGATCGAATACGGCGCCGCCATACTCATAGGCATAGCCGATGCCGCCTTTAACCCCGAGCTGATGGATGATGTAGAGCATGACATCCTTGGCATAGACACCCGGGCCCAATCGACCATTCACATTGATGCGACGCACCTTCAGCGGGTCCATGGCCAAGCATTGGGTGGCCAAGACGTCGCGGATTTGCGTGGTGCCGACTCCAAAGGCGAGGGTCCCGAAGGCACCGTGAGTCGATGTGTGGGAATCGCCGCACGCAATGGTCATCCCGGGCTGTGTCAGCCCGAGCTCGGGGCCGATGATATGGACAATTCCTTGTTGACCGGTGTTGAAGCTGAAGAACTGGAGCCCAAACTTCCGGGCATTCTTTTCGAGCGCGCTCATCATCGCCTCGGCTTGGCCGTCCTGGAAAGGCCGGGCTTGGCTATCTGTTGGGACAATGTGATCGACCGTGGCGAATGTCCGATTTGGGTAAGCCACAGACAGCCCCTTTTCCGAGAGCATGTCGAAGGCTTGCGGGCTCGTCACTTCATGAATCAAGTGGAGTCCGATAAATAATTGGTACTGTCCGGTCGGGAGCTTATCGACAACGTGTGAGTCCCAGACCTTATTATAAAGTGTGCCTTGTGCCATGCGATTACGATCCTGATCCTTCCCGCCCTTTTCGGGGGCTTTTACGAGGTAAATCTAGAGCGAGATAGCTAAAATTCAAAGCGAAGAAATAGGCTTATCAAGCTCCTCGCTAAAAGGTCTCAAAGCTCCCATAGCGCCGCTCAAGTCTCGAGCTCGGCGAGCCGCGAGGCCTCCGATTCCCATTCCCCGGTCAATCGCTTAAGCTCACTGACGGTATCTTGAAGCTCTTGGGTGACTTCCTGGGCTTTGGTGCCGTCCTGATGGGTTTCAGGACGCTCAAGCTCCCGGGTCAATGACTGCTGTCGGCTTTCCAGGTCGGCGATCCGATTTTCCAAATCATCGACTCGGGCTTTCTGTTGATTTCGAAGACGGGAACGGGCTTGCCGCTCCTCGGCCTCTTTTCGGCGCTGATCGCGGGATTTTGTCCCGGCTCGGCGCGTGCCGTTATTACTCGAAGTCGGTTCGGTCTTCGTCTTATCCGACGGCGCCGGCACTTCCTTTCGGGTAAGGCCCCCGATCTTATCCTGATAGTATTGAAAATCACCGGGATAATGGGTGATTTCACCGCGGTTGACATGGGCGACATGGTTGGCCAGCGACCGAATGAAATAGACATCGTGGCTGATAAAGATCAAGGTCCCTTCAAACGGCTCCAGGGCGTTAAGCAAGGCGTCGATGCTCGAAATGTCCAAGTGCGTTGTCGGCTCGTCCAAAAGCAGCAGATTCGGCGGATCCAATAGCAGCTTGGCCAGGGCGAGTCGACTTTTTTCCCCGCCACTCAGCATGGAGACTCGTTTGAAGACATCGTCTTCCGTAAAAAGGAAGCAGCCGAGGACGGTGCGGATGTACTCTTCGCTCCATCGTTGAGGGGTGTCGCTTGCTTCTTGAAGCACTGTCCGATCGGGCTGAAGCAGCTCCGTTCTTTGCTGCGCGTAATAGCCGACCTTGGCGTTGTGTCCCAGCCGTCGCTCGCCGCTCGGCAGCGGTAGAACGCCGGCAAGGAGCTTTAACAGAGTCGATTTTCCGGCACCATTCGGTCCCACCAGGACGATTCGCTGACCTCGCTCGGCTTGAAAATGAAGGTCATGATAGATCGCTCGATCACCGTAGGCAAAATTGACACCTTCCAGAGTGACCGCTTTCAAGCCGATCCGGGGAGCTTTGGGGAAACGAAACCGGACCTGGGCCTGGCTGCTCTCAGGCGGTTCTACTGACTCCATCCGCTCGATCTGCTTGAGCTTGCTTTTTGCCTGCGAGGCCTTCGTCGCCTTGGCACCGAAGCGCTCGACAAATCGCGATAAGCGAGCCTTTTCGCGCTGTTGGTTTTTATAAGCCGCCCATTGCTGGGCTTCGGCGGCCTGGCGCTGCTCCACGTAATCGTTGTAGTTGCCGGAATAACTGTAGAGCCGTCCCCCTCGGATCTCGATTATGGAAGTCGTCAGCTCATTAAGGAAAGCGCGGTCGTGGGAGATCATCACAATCGCTCCCGGGTAAGCCTTGAGGTACTCTTGAAACCAGAGCAAGGTTTCCAAATCGAGGTGGTTCGTCGGCTCGTCGAGCATCAGCAAGTCCGGCTCCTGCACGAGTAGACGGGCAAGATGCACCCGCATTTGCCAACCGCCGCTCAGCTCCCTAGAAGCCCTGTCGAAATCGGTCTCTGAAAAACCGAGTCCTAGTAAGATCTTTTTCGCCTTGGCCTCGATTTGGTAACCGTCCAGCTCGTGGAACCGTGCCTCCGGATCAATTTCTTGAGTGGGGTCGGTGGTTGGATGGACCGGCTGCTTTATGGCTCCCGAATGGCGTTGATGCTGGATGACAGCTAGCTCTTCGCTGGCCGCCGAGGCAAGCTCGAGGATGGTCTCGTCATGGACCGGTGCCGATTCTTGTGGGAGCAGCCCGATCCTTAAATCGCGTTGCCGGTCGATCACGCCGGCATCCGGTTCTTCTTGTTCGGCGATCAGCGAAAAGAGTGTCGTCTTCCCAACTCCATTGGCGCCGACCAGGCCGATCCGGTCCTGCTGGTTGATCTGGAGGGTCAAATCCTGAAATAGCCGGCGGCCTCCGAATTCTTTTTTGACACCCGATAAGGTCAGCATACTAGCGAGGGCTCTCTTGCCTGCCCGGCGGCAATGGGGCTTCCTCTGCATGGTAAGAGCTTCGGACCAACGGACCGCTTGCGACATGGACAAAGCCCATCTCCTCGGCGACTTCTCGGTAATGATCAAATTCCGCAGGGGTTACAAAACGCTCAACCGGTAGGTGCTTCAAGGTCGGCTGCAGGTATTGTCCAAGCGTTAAAAGGTCGCAGTCGATGGACCGCAAGTCCCTTAGTGTTTCAAAGAGCTCCCCTTCACTCTCTCCTAACCCAAGCATCAGGCCCGATTTCGTATGGATTTGGTCCCCACATTGCTCCTTAACCTTGCTTAGGACCGATAGCGATCGCTCATACGTGGCACGGGATCGGACCCGCGGGGTAAGGCGGCGGATCGTCTCAACGTTATGGTTAAAGATGTGCGGTCTGGCCGAAAGAACCCGCTCCAATGCCTCGTCATTATCGTTAAAGTCCGGAACGAGGACTTCGAGGGTGCTTTCCGGGCAGGAGCGACGGACTGCTTCAATGGTGCGGCGAAAATGGTCGGCGCCGCCATCATCAAGGTCGTCGCGAGCCACGGCGGTAATGACGACATGCTTTAAGCCCATTCGCTTGGCGGCGGCAGCGACCCGTTGGGGCTCGTCGGCCTCCAGCTCGAGTGGCTTGCGGGTATCGACGGCACAGAATTTGCACGCCCTGGTGCAACGATCGCCCGCAATCATGAATGTGGCCGTTCCGCGGCTCCAGCATTCCCATCGGTTGGGACATTTTGCGCTTTCGCAGACCGTATGGAGTCCGAGGTCCTCGATCAGGCTATTGGTCTGGGTGAAAGTGGCGCTGGTCGGCAGTTCGAGGCGAAGCCAGTCCGGTAGTCGAGGTCTCGAGTGCGTTGTGTTTGTGTTTGACGCGGTGCTCATTTTATTCATTTTTAAGCTGTTGCCAGAACCGGCTCAATTGGTCGGTATCGAAATCGGCCAAGACCTTGCCGTTGACTTCAATGGTCGGGGTCATTGTTTGGCCGGAGAGCTCAAGCATTTCATTCCAGGCTTGGGAATCGCCGATAACGTCCAGTTTTTCATAGGAGATCCCGTATCGGTTCAGCCAGTCCATGGCCTCATGGCACCAGCCGCAATACGGTTTAATAAACAGGCGAACCTTGCCTGGTTGTTCTGATTGGTTTTCCATAGTGCTCCAAATATTAGGATGAGCCTTCGGGCTCAACGATGACGGTGTCGTCGTCCTCGTACGGAGGTGCACAACAACAGAGCAACTTTAACGTTTCTGTCCCGGTATTCCAAAGCTTATGTCGTTGATTGGGCGGGATAGCCACGGCATCGCCGGTCTTGACCGGCTTGCGCTCGCCTTCGATTTCGATCTCTCCGCTGCCGGCGGTGATGTAATAGACCTCCTCACTCTTGACGTGGTAGTGCTTTAAAGTGGTCCCCTTTGCGGGCACTCGGGCCTCCGCCAAGCTTTGGTTACGAATTACGGAATTTCGATGCGCCAGTAATTCCCGGATTTCCGACCCATCCTTCGTTGTGAAGGCCGGCACCTCATTAAGATTTTTCATGTCCATTGCTTGCTCCTCTGCAGATAAAAAAGTAGGGGAAATTGCCGGCGGAATCAAATGGCCCTCCGCCTTCCATTTTCTTCCCCTTTTCACTCTCACTCTCACTCTCACTCTCCCCCTCACTTCACCGCCTTCCGCGCGTCCCGCATTTGATTTGACCGACCCTGTTTGGCCGGTCATCTTAAGGTTGATGCAACACTCTCCTGGATTCCTCAATATGGTCGATGAGTCGCGTCAGCGGGTGCGCGAGGTAACACCCGAAGAGGCCGGTGAGCGAATACGCCAAAACCCGGGTGCCGTTCTGCTGGATGTGCGAGAGGACCACGAGTGGCGGGAGGGTCACGCTAAGGGAGCGATCCATCTGTCGAAGGGGATTCTCGAGCGTGACCTGGAGAAACGCTTTCCCGATCCCGATACCGAAATCTTGATGTATTGTGGAGGCGGTTACCGATCGGTGCTGGCAGCCGAGTCCGCGCAGAAGCTTGGGTATCGGAATGTCGGCTCGGTTAAGGAGGGATATAAGGGGATGGCTCAGCGAGGTTGGCCGATTGAGAGGGAAGGAGAGGGAGAGTGAGAGTGAGAGTGAGAGTGAGAGTGAGAGTGAAAGTGAAAGTGAAAGGGAGAGGGAGAGGGAGAGGGAGAGGGAAAGAGGATCGGGCGGATGACGCGCAACGTTCTCAAGGCGGTTCGGCTTAAGAGCGACGCCGCAATGGAACCGGAAAAGGAGATCCGATGGCACGACTCGTTTCGGAGCAAACAATCGACCAGGTCCGCTCTGCGAGCGACATTGTCGAAGTCATCGGCGCTGTGCTTCCTCTCAAGCGGCGCGGCGGGAATTTCTTCGCGCTTTGCCCGTTTCATCACGAGAAATCGCCCAGCTTTGCGGTCAATCCCTCGAAGCAGATATTCCATTGCTATGGCTGCCACAAGGGGGGCAATGTTTTCACCTTCCTTCAGGAATACGAAGGAATCGGTTTCCTTGAAGCGGTGCAGCGGCTGGCCAAACGAAGTGGCATCCCGCTGGAATTTGAGCAGGATCCCAATTACCAGAAACAGCGGTCGATCAAGGACTCGCTTCACCAGCTTCATGAGCAAATAACCCAATATTGGTGGAAGCAGTTGTTGGAAAGCCCCGCCGCCAAGGATGCTCGGGATTATTTGGAGCGACGCGGCGTCACAGCGGAAGCGATCAAGCAGTTTCGCCTGGGTTACGCCCCGAATACTTGGGACGACACGGTCAATTGGGCCAAGAAGCATGGGTACGATCTCGATATGGTCGAGAAGGGTGGGTTGGTGATCCGGCGTGACCGCGGCGGATTCTACGGTCGCTTTCGGGGCCGCTTGATGTTCCCGATCATGGACGACCAAGGACGCCCGATCGGGTTTAGCGGGCGTACGTTAGACGAGGAAAAGAGCACCGCCAAGTACGTCAATTCCCCTGAAACCCCCTTGTTCAACAAGGCCAAAGTGGTCTATGGCCTCGATAAGTGCAAGCGAGGCCTCTTAAACGCGAATGCGGCCATTGTCTGCGAAGGTCAGTTGGACTTGATCACCTGCTACATGGCGGGTGTCCCGAATATCGTCGCTCCGCAAGGCTCGGCCCTGACCGCGCAGCATGCGCGTTTGCTGCGACGGTATGTCGAAGAAGTGATCCTCTGCTTCGATTCCGATCAGGCAGGGCAAAACGCCATCGTGAGGTCGCTCGATGACCTGTTGGCTTCCGGATTGAGTGTGCGGGTGGCGATTGTGCCCTCCCCCCATGATCCGGACAGCTATGTCAAAGAGCTCGGCGTCGACGCCTTTCAGCAATTGATCCAATCCGCGGTCAGCTTCTTTGATTTCTATTTGGATTATCTCTTCAAGACGCACGATGCCCGCTCGGATCGGGGTCGTCGCGCGATCGTTCGGGCCATGGGGGAGGCGGCCCAAAAAACCGGCAACCGGGTTTTGATCGATGATTACGCGCAAAAGACGGCGTTGAAGCTGGGGGCAAGAACGGAGGCTGTTCGTCAGGAATTCGAAAAGGCCGGGTCGACGCAAGCTTCTGAGTCTGGTTCGGCTTCGACAGCCCAAAGCGGGGAAGAGGCGGAAGAGCCAAAGCAACGTCCGAGCGACCAAGAGCTTTGGCTTATCAAGCTGTTGTTTGCGGAAGGGGAAGAGGAGGAAGGAACCGAATGGGCCGCCGAGAGAATCGAGCTCGAGTGGCTACAGCATCGGGCAATTCGTGAAATTGTGGTCCAAAAGCTGGAATTGGACCGGGCAGGTCGAGGCGGTGGCGCCGGTGCCTTGTTGGAGACGCTCTCCGACGTTGAAGCGCGAAACGTGCTGACCGAAGTCTTGTCTGACGACCGTGAAATTCCTCATCCGGGGCAACAGCTTCGGGATCTCCTCCAGCGATTACGCAACCAATACGTCGATCGGAAGCTCAGTGAGATCCGCCGCCATTTGGGGGATCCCGATTGCACCGAGGATGAAATCCATAGCCTTCTCGAACGACAGAAGGCATTGCGAGCCTGGAAGCAGCAGCCGATCGAGGGGGCCGCGGAAAGCGGAGTCGGCGCTTGAAGGAATCGGGCAAAAGCGGGGCTCAGAGGAGGGGGGCGGCGGCGGACGATGTCAGGCTGCTCTGATTCGCTTTCGTTCCCTAATTCGCGTTTTACCCCGCATTTCGCGGGTGAGAGAGAAAAGGGGCCTCGCAAACCGCTTTGTGAAGAAGGTAAAAAAAAATCATGCAAGCGAGGTGTTGGCTCTACGGATCTGTCCGAGGTGGAGCGCTTCCCTAGATCCAGGCAACGCCGGAATATTTGCGCTTGAGGGCGGGTTTGAGCTTGGGATACTCGTTTGCTTTGAAAGCGGGCCAGTCGGTTGTCACATCCAGCCGTTTCCCATCCGGAGCGGTTAAGACGAGCTTGACCGGGAGGCGGCCTTCGCATAGCAGGGGATGGGATTCCATCCCGAAGCAGTCATGAAGCTTAATCTGTGCTTCGGGCAAATGGATTTCTCCTCGCTTGTCGGTGGTCTTTTCAGGATAAACAATCTTGGCCGTGCGACCGTTCGGGCATTGGAATTGGGTCGGCAGCAGCTCATCCAGCCACTCTTGCTGCTCCGGGGTGAGTGCCGCATGGAAGGCCGGTGCCAGCGAAGCCGACTGCGCCTGTTTGGAATGGCTTAACCCATGAAAAGCACGGGCAAGGCAATCGCGAATGCCGCTGTCATCCAGGCGAGGATATTCCAACTCCGGGAGGACGACCGCTGCCAAGTTGACGCGGGCAATCCATTGCTTCAACTGATGATCGAACGCCTTCGTCTGGAAATCGCCTCGGAGGTAGGCATCGGCAAGACAGCGTCCCTGTGCTTCCGGATCGAGTGCTTCGCGATGCGAGAGATTGGCTTGGGAAATGACGAGGTCGTGAAACCGGGTCCGGTGGACTGCTTCGACACGCTTATGCGGACGATCAAAACGATACTCCGCTTGCGTCGTGACTTGTTCGGGAAATGTCTCGCTAACCCAGTCGGGCTCGACTCGGCTCGCGAGTCCCAGCAACGTCAGGGGCTTTCCGCCCTTGCCAACCGAGACTTCTCGAATCGAGGCGGCGACGAACAATAGGCTTTTCCGGACAATGCTCTCCCGGACCAGTGTGCCGGTTCGTCCCTCGGTCAGATCGCATTCGAGCGTCCCTTGGCTTCGCCGAAGGCACAACTGGTCGATAAAGCCGCTCATCACACACCGCAGTAAGGCCTCACTCTGAGAAGGGGAAAGCTGATCGGGTCGCGGCCGTTCCTCCTCCGTGTCACTGATAAACCCTTGCCGCCGCGCAATCTGGATAATTTGGTCGTAGGTCTGGCGGACCTGCCGGGCTGCCTGAGCATGAATCCCATATTGTCGGCAAGTCGCGGTGTCGAATCGGTTCTCTTCGGCGAATTGATATGCCTGAAGTAACGTCAGGAAATCGGACTCTTCTTCGGGCTCAAACCGTTCACGAGCTTGAGCCACCGCTTCGTCGAGCCGATTCCGGGGGGTTAGGAGGTCTTTTTCGCTAACCAGGGCCGCGCATAATGCCGAGATCAGGACGCATCGATGTCGGGCCGCTTCGATCAACATCCGTGAGTAGCGGGGATGTAACGGCAAACGAAGCATTTTCCAGCCTGTCTCGGTAAGGTCGGTTGCCAATCCGCCCGAGCTCGGATCGGCTATATCGAAAATGGAAGCGTCGGGCACGTCCGAGCTGCCCGATTCCGCCTCGGGGCGGAGGGCTCCCAATACCCGTAAGAGCATTTCCGCCCGCCGAACCGCAGCCGAATCCGGGGTGTCGAGCCAATCAAACTTCGTGGCATTTCGGATTCCAAGCGAATGAAGCAAGAGCACGACTTCAGCCAGGTCGGAACGCTGGATTTCCGGGGCATGCTGCTCGGCGCGATTCAGGTGATGGCTCTCAGTCCATAGCCGATGACAAACGCCCGGTGCGGTTCGCCCGGCGCGTCCTTTCCGCTGCTCCGCGGAGGCCCGGCTGATCTCCTCGACGAATAACGTGGTGATCCCGCGCTCCGCATCGAAGCGGGCAATACGGGCCAGGCCGCTATCAATCACATGCCGAATGCCGTCGATCGTGACCGATGTCTCGGCCACATTGGTGGCGACGACGATTTTTCGCTCCGGGCTCGACTGGAACGCCTTATCTTGCTCTTCCGCCGGGAGCTCCCCATGCAAGGGGATGAGTGCCGAGCGTTCCGAGAGCCGGCGCGTTCGAATGGCTTCAATGGTTGCCCGGATTTCTCCCATCCCCGGCATGAAGATGAGGATGTCTCCGGGATCCTCGGAGCGAATGATCCGTTCCACCGCGTCGGCAGCTTGCTCGCCGATCGGGCGCCGGTCGCGTCTCTCTTGGTATCGTACTTCCACCGGAAACAGTCGGCTCTCGAGCTCCAGGACCGGACAAGACGGGGGGCCGCCCCAGGAGGAGGCGCCGGCACTC
>JAHEOI010000373.1 GCA_018610125.1 Verrucomicrobiota bacterium | reverse complement strand
CTGGGAAAAAAGGCGGCGGTGACGCCGGCCACAATTCTATTGCTCGGCGAAAGTGGAACCGGCAAGAGCGTTCTGGCGCGTTGGATGCACGACCAGAGCTCTCGGAAGGAATACCCCTTCGTGACAGTGCACTGCCCGAGCCTGAGCCGCGAATTATTGGAGAGCGAATTGTTCGGGCATGTACGGGGCGCCTTTACCGGTGCCGTCCAAGATAACAAGGGCAAAGTAGCAGTCGCGGATAAAGGGACGCTCTTTTTGGATGAGATTGGCGAAATGCCCCTCGATCTCCAGGCAAAGCTCTTGAGATTGCTCCAAGATAAGCAGTATGAGCGCATTGGGGATAATCGTACTCGATACGCGGATGTGCGGATTATTGCGGCCACGAATCGCTCTCTGGTGCGCATGGTGGAGCAGGGAGAATTTCGTGAAGACCTCTATTATCGCTTAAATGTAATGCCGATCACAGTGCCGCCCTTACGGGAACGGCCGCAAGATATCCGGAGCCTGGCGGAGAACTACGCCGGTTTCTTTGGTCGGCGTTTTGGTAAACAGATTCAAGGCCTCTCCTCGGAGGCGCTTAAGATGATGGAGCGATATCAGTGGCCGGGAAATTTACGAGAGCTCGAGAACGCAATTGAACGCGCCGTCATTTTGACCAATGGTCGGCAAATTGAAGCCGACGATCTTCCGGATGGGGTGAGGGAGGAAAATACCCAATCTTCCCCGCGGGGACTTGGGCAGGCTATTAGCTTGGAAGAACTGGAGCGGGAGCATATCTCCCGGGTGATCCAAAACACCGAAAGCCTAGAACAAGCGGCGCGAGTCCTGGGAATTGATACCGCCACGCTCTATCGAAAACGAAAGCGGTTTCGGTTAAGTGGTGCGGCAAACCAAGACGAGAAGGCATCAAGCGAGGGAGAGGTAACGCAAGACCTTTAGATTCCTTGGATCGTAATCGGAAAGCTCCTCCCTAAAAGAATCCAGCGGAATGCACGTTGCATGAGCCTCCCTTTGCAAAATGCCAGGGGAGCGGCTTGGGCTCTGCTTGCTCCAAACAGGGCCATTGGCCCCCCGAAGTAAAAAAAGGGAAGGTGCCCGGCGGCACCTTCCCGTGCCAGGAGGAGGGTTGTGTTGGAGGGAAGATCGCCGCTTGGAGGGGTGCTTGGCGACTTGCCTCTGCCTGGATGATGCAGCAAGTAAAATGCCAATCGTTAAAGCGAAATCCATGTTTGGGCCTTGATTGAGCTCGCAGAGCCCCGCTTATCACTCATCGTATAATTTGAACCAATCCGATCGGGATAAGATAGATCGCGATCACATAGTTGAGAAGCCATGGGTAGATGAGGACTTGCGTAAATGAGGAGATCGCTTGTGACATTACCTTGGCGCGTCTTACAGACCCTACCCCTAATTGGCACGTGGGTTGCTGCAACCCGCTGTGTTGAATAACTGCATCGGGAGGCACAATGAATACAGAGTCAAGACAGGTTAAAAAGGGTAGCAAGGTTTATCTGCTCGATCGCTCTCCAGTCGTCCTTCTTGGACTGACCGAGGTCGTACACCGCTTCCCCGACCTTCAGGTCGGATGGAGCGGGGTGGAGCCGCCCAAGTTTTTTGAAGCCATCGAGAAAGAGATGCCGGATATCGTTGTCCTCGATCTGCTTCTTCACAACTGCGACGGCTTGGAGGTTATCAAGCAGCTCAATAGCCGCTGGCCCGCTCTGCCGATTCTTGTTGCTGCAAGCGTGGACGAACGTGTCTATTGCGAGAGAGCGCTTCGCGCGGGGGCCCAAGGATTCATTATGAAAACCGAGTCAACCGAAAATATTGCTCGAGCCTTGCGCGAAGTCCTACGAGGTGAGATGGGACTCAGTGACGAAATGAAAAAGAGATTGATTGGTGCCACCGTCGGGAAGAAAAACAATGCGGTTTCCCCCCTTGATTGCCTAACCGACCGGGAGCTTGAGGTGTTTACTTTTTTCGGGGAGGGATATTCGACCAAGAAGATTGCGGAGCATCTCGGATTAAGCTCGAAAACCATTGATAGCTATCGACATCATATCAAAGAGAAGCTCAATATCCAAAAGGTGAATGAGCTGGTGATGCTTGCGTCCCATTGGTCTATACAGCGAAAGCAATTGACCGACGTCGAGGCAGTTCCTATTTATGAAAAGGCTGGATAGGTGCGTTGGCCAGACAGGGCCGACTTCCTTGTAATCGCGTAAGGATTCAACCATAAGAAAAGCGCAAAAGCCGCAAGATTTGACAGATCACGAATACCGGGCTTTCACACGACAGGACAGGTTTGGGGACGGCCGGTATACCCTCTGTCTCCAGGCCGTTCGCACGCGTTTGGCGAATGCCTCGCCAGGATACGGGCCTGAATAGCGGCGGTATACCGCTGCTGTTCAGGCCTTCTTCGTTCCGTAATCCGACACGGTTCAAGATGTCGGTTTCGGCTTGCATCAGGGCTCCGACCCGCAGGAGGTATCCAGAATCTCCTTGACTCAGCCGGCAACTTATTTAAAATCCCCCACGTCGCTTGCGGAAAGGGTGGGGATGCGTGTCGTGGCGCAAGCGATGCCGAGGGCAAACAGGTAAAAAAGGAATACTGGAGATAACTGTATGCGATTCCATTTGATCAAAGCTTTCTGTTATGCGGTGGTCATGCCGTCGCTGGTGTTTGGCTTGACCGGGTGTGCCGCGACCTCCCAGCAAACGACGACAGGAAAGCAAGCTCGGCACGGTCCGGTAAAGCTGGGCTATTCGGTTTCTGACACCCCGTCCCTGACCCAGATGGAGGTCAAAAGGATCCTGCAGCAAGGTGTGCAAGCAGCCAGAAATGAAACCTCACTTCTCCGGGTCAACGAAGATGGAAAAAAAGAGCATGCCCGGATGCACATTTTCGTCGTCAATCGCAAGGGAGCGGTCATAGGGCGACGGTCGATGCCGGGAGCCTGGGTCGGCAGTGTCTCGATCGCAAAGGGCAAAGCCTTCACCGCCCTTGCCTTCAGTAGCAATGAGAACGCGTTGACGAGTCGGACCATTGGTCAACTGTCGCAACCGGGCGGACCGCTGTGGCAGATTGGCAACAGTAACCGTAAGCCGGGCTTGATCGAGTTCCCAGGGGGGGTTCCGCTCTATAAGGACCGGCAGCTCGTGGGCGCAGTCGGGGTAAGCGGCGATGGAGTGGAGCAGGACGAGAATGTCGCCCAAGCTGCAGCCGACGGGTTTGCAGCACCGAAAGCCATCCGTGTTAATAGCGTCACCGGCGGCAGCGTTCCTTATACCAAATAAGTAGACGGTGGAATTATGGCCCGCTTTTTCTTACCATCGAAACCATTGCTCTTGACTATGGCGATGGCCTTCATGGTCATCGTTGCACGGGGGGAAAAGACAGCCCGTCCCGGAGGCGATCTCCCGGGAGAGGTGGCCATTGATCTGGTCAAAGTCGGAGACGGCTTTGTCGACCCGATGAATGTTGTCAGTCCACCCGGTGAATCGGATCGCCTCTTTGTCATAGAACGGTGGGGCGTTGTCCGTATCATCCAGGATGGGGAAGTGCTGGATGAGCCTTTTCTCGATCTGCGGAATGACGTCGTAACAGCCTTCCTGGAGCAAGGGCTTTACGACTTGGCCTTCCATCCCAACTTTCAAGAAAACGGATTGTTCTACGTGCACTACGCCGACCGGATGCGAAACGGTGATTCCATGATCGTCGAGTACAAAGTTTCCTCCGACAATCCGAACCGGGCAGACTTTCAGAGTGCGCGTCCCGTTTTGAAAATCAAGCAGCCTTGGGCGAATCATAACGGAGGGGAGCTGGCCTTCGGTCCGGATGGTTACCTCTACATCGGGAGCGGCGATGGGGGATGGGAAGGTGACCCACTTGAGGCAGGCCAGGATCTAAGCACGCTGCTCGGTAAGATCTTACGTATCGACGTCGACAAGAAAGGGGCCCGCGGCTACGGCATTCCTCGAGACAACCCGTTTGCGGAAGGGCTACAGCGACTCCGGCTCTTTGGCGTCACGGAGGAGCAGTTTTCCAAGATTCATACCGATGCCCGCCCCGAAATCTGGGCCTACGGCATACGAAATCCCTGGAAGTTTCAGTTTGATCCCCAGACCGGCGATCTCTATATCGCTGATGTTGGGCAGAATCATTGGGAGGAAATTAATTTTCAGCCGGCAGAGAGTGACGGTGGCGAGAATTACGGCTGGGATTTCAAGATGGGGACCCACGTTTTTCCAATCGAGAAGGAAAAGGGCCCGGATGTCGGCGTGCCTCCGATTGCCGAGTATAGCCATGTCGAAAGCGGGATTTGCGTCATCGGTGTCGGTGTTTATCGCGGCTCCCGATATCGCTCGCTGGATGGAATCTATTTTGCAGCGGATTGGGGTTCAGGGAGGATTTTCGGGCTCACTCGTAATCAAGATAACCAATGGGTGTTTCAAGAGCTCTTGGATACCGAGCTCCATCCGACCGGTGCCGGCCAAACGGGGAATGGCGATCTCTACGTGACGACCGCGCATGGCAAATACGGTGGTCCGCGCAACCCGTCCGAGAATTCGGGTGGGGCTGTGTGGCGGCTGGCGCCCGAAAGCAAGGTGCCGAAAGGGGCTGAGACTGCACCGAAGTAAGGGGCTGGAAAGTGACGCCATTTTCGACCCTGCTCCCAAAGGGAGGGGCTCGGTAAGGTATGTCCAACGCAGCTCGGCGCCGTTATACGTAACACGCTTCACATTGAGATCGCCGTCCAGCTTGAGCTTGAAGTCTTCCTTGGGTCGAGACGCATCGACTTTGACGCCGCTGTGAACAAGGCCAACGCAAGGGGAGCCTACGGTTGCGGCAGAATAGGGGGAGCACTGGCGACTGTTTTCGGAAGGACGACGCGGTGTGCTGAGGTTAATGCGGACCTTTCCAGAACCGCTCTCGGTCTCATTGTTGAGCAATAGGGAGGACCGCTCTGGCCACCAGCTAGTCAAAACAAGATCGAGGTCGCCGTCGTTATCGAAATCAGCAAATACCGTTCCGGTCGGACGCGAGGAAAGACGGCTCGCACCTTGCCTGGCCGAGACGAATCTCCCGGCTCGATTTGTCAGCAAGAGATTTGGCCGCGACCTCCCCGTATCAAAAGAGCCGACATAAAGATCGCCCCGACCGTCGCCATTTGCGTCGCCCCAGCCCGCTGCGTGCCCCCGCATGCCTTGGACTTCGCCCAATAGCCCCGCCTCTTGCGTTACGTCACGAAAGCGGAATAGCGGAGCTGAGAAAACGGCTGTGACCATGCAAAATCCCCCTGCCAACAAGACAAGGCAGATCATGCAGCGACGCCGCTGACTTCGCGCTCTACCGATTCGTTCCTCCATACCAAGGCGTTACCGTTCCGAATCCGGGACCTCGACCGCCACGAACGCCAGGTCACCCCAATGCTCCTGGCGGTCGCCGTGCCTGCCGTTGATGGCGATGTAGACCGTGCTCCCATCCTCCGTCACGTTGACACTGTATGTTCCGCCGAGATTGTATTGCGTCTGCCGCCAGACCGGCTCCAGTAGAAATGCAATTACCTTTTGGCGTCCTGATGAGGTATTGACTTGGACGACCGGTACGCTTGTGTACGGACTGTGCGCTCCTGGTACGTAATAGAGGTGCTGGCCGGACGGCGCCACATCCATGCCCGCGGTATTCGCAGGGGTGGTCGCGATCGTGCGAATCTCTTTTGCTTCCGGATCAAACGCAAACAGCCGGCTTTGATCCTCGTGCGTGCTGCCGTACATGATCCCCTGTTTGTCCGGTCCAACCGCCCGCCGAATCCGCTCGGCCGGCATCCGTAGCCCCTTGATTGGAATGACCTTGTTTTGGACCGGGTCATATTGCGCCAAGCGTCCCTTGCCGTTATTGAAGTAGGCCTTCCCTTTGTCATCGACGAAAAAATCGCGGCCATAGGAAAGTCCTTTGTGATCGCCAAGATAAATGACCTCTTTGCTCGCTACATCGTATGCCAGAAAGCGGATTTTGTATTCGAGCCGACGCATTTCTTTGGCAGGGGAGTATCCCTCGGCGAGGTAGTTGTGTTGTGGGGCTCCGCGGCTGTTCGATTTACGCTTGTGTGCCTCGGCGTAGAAGAGATTGTGTGCCGGCGCCATGTGGGTGGAGGGAAAGCCCCAGCCGAATTTCGGCATGCCAAGATCGGTCAGCTCCTCCGTCCCGGGATTATAGCGCAATACACGGTCACCATGGTAGTGTTTGTTACCGTTGTTCCATTCTCCCCAATAGGTCCCAAAATAGATGTTGGCGTCCGTTCCTTCGTTCAGCCGACCATGGATCTTGCCATACCCGAAGTCGCCCGGCTCGTGCCCTTCCACCGCTGAAAGCACGTCCGCGACCTGCCGGATCACCTTCGTCTCGGGATTGTATTCGTAAAGGTAGCTATTGCCATCCACCCCGCGATGATCGCCGAGCGGGACGTAGACCTTCCCATTGGAGTGAATCAGGCTATAGCCCCAGATCGACCACGGATCCGCTTCCCTCTGCGGAAGCGGAATCCGTACAAACCAGACGCTCGGCGGTGCGTCGGCGACGTTAAAATCGGTCCCTTCGAATGAGGGGGGAGCTTCTAGAAAACTCCCCGCGGTAATCTGTCGGGCCTTGGCCTTCGGGTCCGATTGCGCCAACGCGCTCGTGCTTAACGCCCCAACGACCACTCCGTTTGCCAGCCACCACCAAACAAGCGTGTTTCTTCGTTTCATAATCCAGGAGCTTTCTCCTCATGATTATTCCAAATTCGCCCAGATATCAAGCGCCCCTCTGACCACAGAGCAAGCTGCCCCTACCTCGTTTATACATCCGATCGCATCGCGGCATTCAAAAAGCGGGTATCCCCAACGCCCTTGAATCACCGTTCCATGTAAGCGGGACCAAAAAGCGGTTGTCGGTTTGATTGTCTCTCGAAATTTTTCCTTTGTTAGTGATGACAGATGTTATGGACTCTGGACAATCGGCGTTGCAGCGGTTATCATCCGATCCTGCACGATGACCCGACCGAATAAGTAGACAAGTATCGCATGGTGGACGTGGATCCCGCCTATAAGGCCGCGGCCGATTTTGTCATGATGGTGCACTTTGGCTTCGTCGCCTGTCGCCTTTGGGTGCTTAGCTTGCCAGCAATTTGGATCGGTTACTTCTTACGGCGACCCTTTGTTTATAATCCCTATTTCCGATTGGCGCACTTGGGTGCGATGGCGATCGTGGTGGGAGAAGCTCTGGGGGGCATCATCTGTCCCTTAACCGACTGGGAAATGGCACTGAGGTTGAAGGCAGGTCAAGGAGTGGTTTACGTCGGTTCGTTCCTACAACATTGGGTGCATAAGTTTCTATTCTTTGAGGCGGAACAGGCCATATTTCAGTGGTGTTATGGGATTTTCTTCGGGTTGATATTGGCGTTGGCGCTCTTTTATATCAGGCCAGATTATCACCGGATCGCACGGTGGTGGAGGCGTTCCGGATAGGCTGAATGGGTGAGTGGAGCGGAATGTTTTTAACCGCAAATGGACGCAGATAATATGGAACCAGGCGCACGGCACCTTTTTCTTGACCTATGCGTTGGTGCGAGTATTTGGTCGGAGTAGTGAGAGTGAAAAACGAACTTGAGCAGGCGGAGACAGTTCTATGAGGGATATTCGAAACAGCTTTCGGCGCATGGTAATGGAGGGCTTCACCATCCTTTTGGTTGGGTCGGTGACCCAAACGGTTGGCTTGGCCAAGTCGCATCAATCCGGCAGCTCAGGCTGGCGCCCGCTTTTTCACCAGGAGTTAAAAAAGGCCACCGGCGCCAAGGAGTCTTTCATCTGGAAAGACGGCGTTTTGAAGGCGACTGGGGAGGGGATGTTGTGGACCCGAACCGAATACGAGAATTTCGTCCTTGAGCTCGATTTCAAGAACGGCAAGGGGGCGAACAGCGGAGTGGCCCTGCATTGCAGCGACATTGAGAACTGGGTCCCCAACTCGATTGAGGTCCAACTCTGCGACGACCATGCCGCCGAGTGGGCCGAAAAACCGCCCCATTGGCACTGCGGAGCCATTTTTGGACATACGGCGCCCGAAAAGTCCATGGTCAAAAAACCTGGTCAGTGGAACGACATGACCGTGATTTGCCAAGCCGACATCGTCTACGTCATTCTGAACGATCGAACCGTTACCATCATGGACCGTAGCCGATATGGCTCTGCCGAGGAGAATCCGGATGGAAGCGCGATTCCCTCTTGGTTGAGCAAGCCGGTTGCCAAACTCCCGCTGAAGGGACACATCGGGCTACAAGGAAAGCACGGTCAGTCCCCGACAAGTTTTCGCAATATGCGGATCAAGCCATTGCCCGGCGCCGAGAGTGAGCACCGGCGGTGATGCGGGTGATCAATGGCCGCCGGGGCCTGCGGCGAT
>JAHEOI010000372.1 GCA_018610125.1 Verrucomicrobiota bacterium | reverse complement strand
CCTCGGTTACAGCCCGCTCTGGGATGCGCCCTCGTCGCGCCTTGCATCTGACTCGGTGGCGCTCCCGCCAAATGGCACACTTATTTCTTGACAGACCCTAAGCACGTAGGGGAAGTCTGGCCTATCCAGAAACTCGTGTGCTAAGGCGTGGGTGCGCAACCCATTCAGGGTTAATTGGGGGGCGACGATGGCTTCTTTTCCGGAGTGAAGACCACGCGAAATGTGCGTCAGAGCCCGCCCGCCAGTCAAAACCCAAGCAAGGTTGCTTGAAACAGCACGCAAGCCGCAAGCGACGACGCTTGGGATACATCAAACAAGAATCTCCGTCTTACAGACAGCTTGCCTCTCACGCATGCCCCATCGCGGGTAACCTTCAAGGGAAAAGGTGGAAGCCAAGCTTGAGCGCGACCGCGCGCATTCGGGTGTCGTTGCTGCAAACAACGATAGGCTCGTCCGAACGTTCCTGATACAGCAAGGCGGTGGCAAGATGGATGGCGTCCAGCGTCCGACAACCGCCAAGACGGATCTCATCATTCAACCGCTCCACCACCTCGTCGTCGACAGGCTTAACCGTCAAGGCGAAGAAGTGCCGATAGAGGCGATCCCTATTTTCAGTGATGAAATCGATCTCGCTGGAAGAGGATTGCGTCATCGCCAGACGACGAATCGCGGTGACCGATTCCGCTTCGATCAGGAGCGAGGATAGCTTAAACGGCTCTTCATCCCATCGCTTGGCGAATGCTTCAGCTCCGCTTTGACCAAACAGGGCGGCCAAGAGAAGGCTTGAGTCGAAGTAGGAGCTGCAAGCTGTAGGCTCAAGCTTTAGCTTGAGTTTTACGTCCCGGCCTGTAGGGACCGTCGCCCCGCTTCGGGGGAAATCCCAAATTCCAAACGCGGATCACCCGGTGTCGGATTGCGTGGTTGGGGGCGCGTCAACGGCCTTTGACTTTTAACCGATAATCGGTAACACGCGCCAGCGCCTGTAATGGCGAATCAATCGCGGATCGAGGGCAAATAGGTCGAAAACGACGAGGCGGGTATCTGTTTTTGTGGTGGATTGGGGACCATTGGCCTCCGCATGTTCATGTGCTCGACGGCAAGAACCGGTTCTTGGGGCGACTACGAACCGACAATTTCGAAGCCCTCGGGAATTGGAGGCCACCCACGAGAGTGGTAGAGTTGGTAAGAGAAATGATTCGGAAAGGCGAGCTATGAAGACTGTAATTCAACCGGTTGCTGTAGGCGAGGGAAAGTTTGAGCCGATCCGATGGGTGCGATATTTGGAGGACGCTATGTGCTTTGAAATTGAGTTTGATTCCGGGGCGATTGGACAATTGGACCGAGCAAGGCTTCTAAAAGCGAATCGACAAGAGGATCTGTCTCAAGAGGTGAGCTCAATCTGGCTCGATGCTGAAACCCGGTCGGGCTTTTGGGTGCGTTTTTCCGATGGCACCATTGCTGAGGCCTCGTGGGAACTGGTTCTTGAAGAACCCCGTGAACAGGGGGCAGACGCCTGATAGCGGAAGGCGGAGGGCAGGGGGCCCTGATAGGGACGCTGTCGTTCAGCGTTCCCATATTTCCCGGGGAAGGAAGTGGGCTCACAGAGGGCTGTGCCCCTGTCAGGGAGTTGCCCTCGAGGTCCGGGGAGGAAGGACAGATCGTCGAAGTTCCAGTTTCACGGAACTACGGAGGGGCTGAGCGCAGAGATTGGCTTCCGGAAAATGAGACTGCCGAACGCGGAGCTGGCAATTGTCGAGCGAGGGAAGATCGTCGACTATCTTCTAAACTTGCAACATCCTATTGGGGCATCGAAGGCTCGATTCTTTGCGAGATATGGTTTCAATGCGCGCGAATGGGCTCGACTAGCCGCGGCCTTAAAAGAGCACGGGCAGACCAATGAAGTGACCGGAATGCGGGAAACGGGTTACGGTGTCGTTTATCAAATCGACGGAGAGCTGGTGGCCACTGACGGGCGTTCTGCTATGCTGCGTACGGTGTGGCAAGCAGAAACGGGTGCTGTTGCGCCACGGCTGATTGCGGCGTACCCTCTTAGCGGTGAACGGTTATGATCAAGGAACATGATTGCGTTGTGCTGACACAAGACATGCCCTCGGAAAGGTTAAAGGCCGGGGATGCGGGCACGGTTGTCCATATTCATGGGGAGGGAAAAGCCTACGAAGTGGAATTTGCGACGCTTAGCGGACAAACGGTGGCTGTTTCTACAGTGCCTTCATCGCAGTGCCGCCAAGTACGCCCAAGAGATATGATCCATGTTCGGGAGCTCGAGGCCACTTAACGACCAATGGAGCGCATGGCGGAGAAGGCCAGAAGGCGTGAGTGTCGGCGGTACTGTTGTGGAAGCGTTAACTGAGGAGACGGTCGAGGTCGAATTCAGTGATGAAGAAGGCAGAGCGTATGCATTCGCTGCAGTGCCGATAGAGAAGTTGATCGTGCTTCATTATCGGCCCGAAGTCGAGTGTGCCTGACGCGACCGAGCCATGGACCCTCTCCCTTGACTAGGCGGGCGTGGCTGTGTGCAGGGGTGTGCCCTGTGCGCGGTGAAAAGTGGCTGGCAAATGCTGGATGGCTGAACTGCTGAGCGACGGAGGCCTTGACCGAAGACAGAGGACGGAGAGTCGAGAGCCGAGAGTCGAGCGTCGAGGCCAGGACGGAAGGCGGAAAACCCGGCTTATAGGAATTGTCAGGTCCTTCTGGGCGGAGTAATAGACAGGATGTCGCCGAGCTTGAATTTCCACAAAACCGGCACGCTTGAGCTTTGCGCGCCAGCTCCCGGTGGGAGAGGGGCATCAGCTTAGCCATCTCCGGTGCGCCGGTACACGTTCAACCCCGCATAACGCGGCGTCTTTGGCCCCGATGCCCCAACTTTTTCGCGGGCTTCGAGGCAACTTTCGATCGCTTCGATCGCATTCTTGTAAGCCTCCTCCAGCGTCTCACCCCATGCAATGCAACCGGGGATTGCAGGCACCTCGGCTGTAAATCGACCGTCTTCGTCCTGGAAGTAATTGATTTCGAACTCCTGGTTTTCCTTCATCAGGTGAGTTTAACACAGGTGCTTTGAGCGTGCACGGGGTTGTTGCGGGCGCTTCGCGCGCGACCTCAGACCCTGGAGCTTGGACTTCTGATAGGGACGTCGTCCCCGACGTCCAGTTGTTGGGGAAGGCGCACGCGGTCACCGAGGACGGTGAGCCTATCAGAAGAGGTGGTCCTCGATGTCCGGCGCTTGAAAGGGGGTTTGGGCCCTTTGGAATTTGGTGCTTGAAATGTATTGGTGATACGTTTGAATTATGGAGACGAATCCAACCGATTCAACTGAGTGGACGCCGGAACAGTTGGCTCAGGCAAAGCAGTGGGTAGAGACCTGGAAAGAAGCCGGGCCTGAGCTGGAACGAATACGACGGCAGGAGCTACGAGCGCTTGATGGGGGCCGCGCGATCGCACTTTTATGTGGTCCGGCAGACTATTGGACCCCGCCGAGGGCTCCGCGTCCTTATTCCGGTCTGAAGGAACAGCAGGAATGGTTCAAGAAGGCAGCGCATCGTGATTGAGGTCATTCGGACGGCGGCTCAGTTGCAGGACCTTTGCGAGACCGAGAATTGGCGATTCTGCTTCATCGGCGGGTTGGCTTTGCAATGCTGGGGAGAGCCTCGGGAGACCGTTGACGTCGATGTGACGTTGCTGACCGGGTTCGGCGGTAAGGAGCCGTATGTGGAGGCATTGTTAGATCAGTTTGAATCGCGGATTGAGGAGCCCCGCAGGTTTGCGCTTAAACACCGCGTCTTGTTGCTTCGGGCCGCTTCCGGAGTCGGTATCGATGTTGCATTGGCGGGCCTTCCTTTTGAAGAATGCGCGATAGAGCGCTCAAGGAAGCTCGAATTCCCGGGAGATACCCGGCTTCGGGTTTGCTCTGCCGAGGATTTGATCGTAATGAAGGCGTTTGCAGCGAGGTCGAGAGACTGGGCTGATGTGGAAAGCGTCATTGTTCGTCGAACTGGCTTGCTTGATTGGGCGTATATTCGATCACAATTGCGACCGCTGGTCGATTTAAAAGGGGCTCCGGAGATCATGAAGGAATTGGAAGAACGCCGGATCGAGTTTGAAAAGTAGGGCGGTTCCTCCCTCTCCCTCTTACTCCCACGTTCACTTTCGGCCTTTCACCTTTCACCGCGCCATAGGCGCCCCGCCCGCTTCGCGGGAAAATCCGAAATCCAAATTCCAAATTCCAAAGCTGCATCGCCCAATTTCGGATCTTGCCCGTTGCGGTAGGGACGGCACTCCGCTGCCGTCCGTGCGGTTGGCAGACCCGGGTGTCCGCCCGAATCGGCGATTGACACGCCCTTACAGGGCTGGGTGGTTTTTTTGTCCTTTGTCCCCAGGGTGGAGCCCTGGGCTATGGTTGACACGCACCTTCGGCGCTTAAAATGAGCTGTTTGGGATTTGGGATTTCCCGCGAAGCGGGAGGGGGACGGTGAGCCTATCAGAGGACGTCGTCCTAGATGTCCAGGTATCCCAAAGGGCGGAAGATGCGGGTCGCGGCCTTCCCTCTGATTTTGTCGTTTGTCTGGCGTTTGGCAGCGGTCCTTGGTAGATTTCAATTATGAGCAAGCTGGACGATATCGAATCCGCACTGCAAGACCTGTCCAGGGATGCGCGCTCGATAGGCTTGACTGAGGAGCTCGGCCGAGGCTCGCTCAAGGGAACTGTTCAGCCGCAAAAAGGCAAAGAACGAAAACTCTTAACCGCTGATTGACGCAGATGGCAGCGGATATTGCCTGTGAAAGCCCTGTGAGGATGTTCTTCCCGGAACAAACGTTTCAGGCAAGCTTGGCCATCGGAATCAAACCGCTTGTCCCGGGGAACCCACCTCACAGCCCCTTTCACCGGCCATCCAGCGCTCGGCATTCGACTCCCCCCGTCTCATCCGCGTTCATCAGGAAAAAAAGTTTTCGGCTCTCCCACGGCCTTGAGTCGCCGCTCGAGGTGAGGTTCCCGCCCGTTGCCTGCGCAATGACAAAATCATTGGCCGGGGATACGGTCGGTGCTATTATCGTGTTTGCAATTGTCTAAATTCGAACGAAGGAGAATAAGCATGCGATTAGGGATTAACTGGTTATTGAGTGGATTAATGGTCGTTGGTCTGGCTGCGAACCTGCAGTCGGAGCCGGTCTTCAGCAGTGCGATCGAGGCGGCGGACTCGCGGGATTTTCTATTCCAAGGTGAGTACACGGGCGAACTTCGCACAGAAGAGGGCCGAAAGCCTGTAAGCATTCAGGTGCGCGCGCTGGGCGAGCAACAGTTTGAAGTGATTGCGTATGAAGGCAACTTCCCTCCCGGTCCGGGCTGGGATGGTGAGTCGCCGGATGTGGTCCGGGTGAAGGGGAAACGGGAAGGCTGGAATCTTAGAGTGGAGCATCCCGAGGATCCTTACTATGCGGTCGTTCAGCCCGGGTTTACCTCGGTCTATTCGGAAGACGACACCCGGATCGGTCTGCTCGAGAGGACTGTGCGCAAGAGTCCGACGCTTGGGAAGGCGCCTCCAAAGGAGGCTACGGTCTTGTTTGACGGCGGTTCCTTGGACGCTTGGCAAGACGGAGCCGCGATGACCAGTGATGGACTGCTCAAGGAGGGGGCTACCAGTAAGGTCACTTTTGGAGACGCTTATCTCCATATCGAATTCCGTTGTCCCTATATGCCTCAAGCTCGGGGGCAAGGGCGCGGCAACAGCGGGGTCTACCTCCAGCATCGCTACGAGGTTCAAGTGCTTGACTCCTTTGGCTTACCGCCTAAGAACAATCATGCCGGCGGGCTCTACGGAGAGCGGGCGCCGAATCACAATATGAGTCTTCCACCGCTTGCGTGGCAAACTTACGATATTTGGTTCCACGCGCCTGAATTCGACGAAAACGGAAACAAGATTGCCAATGCCCAGGTGACCGTGAAGCACAATGGGGTTGTGATCCATAAAGGTGTGGCACTCTCCCAAGGGACAGGTGGCGGAGCCAGCCGCAACGAAGTGGCGAAAGGGCCTCTTCATTTACAGGATCATGGGACGCCCGTGCGGTACCGCAATATCTGGCTTGTCAAAGGCGCGGACCGCAGCGGAGTGCGGTCCCTACCGCAACAGCGGTGGTAGGGTCGGCAGTCCCCTGCTGACCTTGATCGCACTCATGCCTCGAATGGTCGGAGGCTCGGCCTCGCTAGCTTACGGAGTGCGCGTAACTTGTCATCGCTTTCCTTTGTAGAAGTAGAAATCGGGACCCCGGTTACCGGCTCCGTATGCCAAACGTACCGATCCAAATGAGCGGGTCAGAACGCGAACGGCGTCCCTATCAGGGAGTGAATAACTTGGGAAGAATTCGGAAGCGATCGACGTTGAATCAGGGACGCGCTGCCCTCACGATTGATAGATGATCGATTCGTACGACTCGCAATCAGGCAATCGGGACAAAGATTCCACAAAGAAGAATCGGCGAAAGGGGAAGCAGGTCGATCCGAGCAAGATTGATCGATTGCCGCCGCACTCCATTGAGGCGGAGCAGGGTGTGCTCGGCTGCATCCTTCAAGCCCCGAATGAGTGCTTGAGCGAGTGTGTTCAGCAGTTCAGCGCCCCGGATGTCTTTTATGACCTCCGTCATCGTGCGATCTATGAAGTCTTTCTCGAGATGTATGACAACAAGGAGGTGATCGATATGATCACCCTCCAGCATCGTCTCAAGGAAAAAGGGCAGCTTGAAGGAGTTGGGGGACTCGTTTACCTGTCCGAGCTCGTTGATGGTGTCCCGTCGCCGCTCAATCTCAGTTACTACATCCGGATCCTTCGCGAGAAATACGTTCAAAGGAAGATGGTGACCACCTGCATGGACGTGGTCAATCGTGTCTACGAGCATCAGGGGGATGTGGATCAGCTTGTCGACGAGGTCGAGCGGGAAGTGATGCAGATCAGTCAGAGCCGGGTCGATCAAGGGCGCAAGACGATTCGCGAGCTCGTCAATGATGCCATCAACACGATCGAGGATTTTCATCAACGGCAGGGACTGCTGACCGGTGTTTCGACCGGGTATCGCGACTTTGATAAGCTCACCAGCGGGCTGCACGGGGGGGAAATGATCGTCGTCGCCGCGCGCCCGAGCATGGGCAAGACCTCGCTCGCGATGAATATGGTCGAGCATGTCATTGTCGAAGATAAGTTTCCCGTCGGAGTCTTCAGCCTGGAAATGACCGCGGAGTCATTGGTGCTGCGACTCATCTGCTCCAGGGCTCGGGTCAATCTGCGCGATATTCGAGAGGGCTTTCTGGGGGAGCGGGATTTTGCCAAGCTGACGAGCGCAGCCGGAAAATTTGCCAATGCGCCATTGTACATCGAGGATACGCCGGGTCTGTCGATTTTACAGCTCCGGGCCAAGGCTCGGCGAATGGTGCAGCAATACGGGATTAAGCTATTTGTGGTTGACTACCTCCAGCTTCTCCATTCATCGTCAGCACGCGCTGAGAATCGGCAGCAGGAAATTACCGACATCTCAAATGGCCTGAAGGCCTTGGCCAAAGAGCTGAATGTCCCTGTGATCGTGCTTAGCCAATTGAACCGAGAGCTGGAAAAGGATAAGAACCGGAAGCCACGGCTATCCGATCTTCGAGAGTCCGGCGCCATCGAGCAAGACGCCGATCTTGTGACACTGCTTTACAAGCCTAAAGAGAACGAAGAAGGGGTGGAAACCGAGGCACAGGAAGTAAAGCTGCTCATTGCCAAGCAGCGGAACGGTCCCACGGGTGAGGTCGATCTCACCTTCTTGAGGGGGTACACCCGTTTCGAGAGCATGGCCAAAGTGGAAGCGGAAGATGTACCAGCGGAAGCGTAGAGTGATGAACGGATACAAGCGATTTATTGTCGGAGCCACGGTGCTGTTACTGAGCGGTCTCGCTCACGTGTGGGGCCAATCCTCGTCGGTCGTCGAGGCGATCAAGATCAAGCATGTCGGTCCCCCTGCCGCCAATGAGGAGCTCATCCGGGCGAACATTCGGACCGAAGTCGGCGATAAATACAGCGAATTAAGCATTAACGACGACGTTCGGAACCTTTACCAGACCGGCTATTTTTACCAGATCCGGGTTACCGAGAAGCAAGGGAAAAAGGGAGTCATCCTGACCTATGTTCTGCAAGGGAAACCGACTCTGACCGATCTTCGCATTGAAGGGAACGAGCAGTTTAGCAACAAGAAATTGCGGAAGAAGATCGAGTCCGAGGTGGGTGAGCCGTTGGACGAGCAAACACTCTTTCAAGACGTCCAAGCGATCCAAGACTTTTACGAAAAGAAGGGGTATCAGCGTACCGAGGTGGAGTATGTCCTGGACATCAACGAGGAAGAGGGGCGAGGGACGGCCACCTTCAAAATTTCGGAGCACCCGAAGGTCCGTATCAAAAAGGTGAAGTTTATCGGGGCCGAGGCCTTTAAGCAAGGGAAGCTCCGTAACAAAATCAAGACCCGCCGGCATTGGTTCCTTTCTTGGCTTACCGGAGGCGGCAAGCTCAAGGAGGACCAGCTCCAAACCGATAAAGAGCGCTTACGCCAGTTTTATCAGAATAAAGGCTACATCGACTTTCGGATCAAGCGGGTCGAGCGCGATTACCAAACGCCGAAAAAGCTGGTGTTGAAGTTCCATATCTTCGAAGGCGAGCAGTATGAGGTCGGGGCGATCGAAATCCAAGGGAATGGGGTCTTTTCCGACCGGGAAATAAGAGAGGCGCTTGAAATGAAGGTCGGCGAGATCTTCTCGCCCAAGGGGTTGAGTCAGGACAAGGAGAACATCCGAGATCTTTACGGTGCCGAGGGCTACATCGATATCGGGCTCCAGGCCGTCCAGAATGCCAACACCAAGCAAGGAACAATGGATTTGGTCTATAAAATCGAGGAGAAGGAGAAGTCTTACATCGAGAAGATCAATGTCCAAGGCAATACCAAGACCAAGGATTACGTGATCCGGCGTGAGCTTGCTGTCTCACCGGGTGAGACATTCGATATGGTGCGCGTCAAGCGGAGCCGGAACCGCCTCGAGGGATTGAACTACTTCGAGAGCGTTGACACCCGACCCGAAGAGACCGAGGTGCCGAACCGAAAAAACCTGGTGGTCGACGTCAAGGAGAAGAATACCGGCAACATTTCCGTGGGAGCCGGCTTTAGCACCGTGGACAATATTGTCGGCTTCGTCGAGATGAGCCAAGGCAACTTCGATCTGTTCAATCCCCCCTATTTCGCCGGCGGGGGACAAAAGTTCCGGGTCCGGATGCAATTGGGGACCCGGCGTCAAGATTATCAAGTGACCTTTGTTGAGCCATGGCTCCTGGGGAAGAAGCTGGAATTTTCCGTCGATCTCTACCATCGCCAGCTTGATTTTGTCAGTAACGAGTATGATGAGCGCCGCACGGGCGGCAGCTTGAGTCTGACCAAGGCGCTATGGACCGAGCAATTTCGCGGGAGTGTCAGCTACACCCTGGAAGAGGTCGATTTGGAGTTCGAGGAGGACTCCGGATTCTCCCAATCGCTGATTGATGCCGAGGAAGGCTCGCGGTTGGTTTCAAAAATGGGCTTTGGGCTCACGTATGACACTCGGGGCGGTGGGTTTCTTCCGAGCAACGGGCAGCGGACCGAATTATCGACCGAAGTGGCAGGCGGTCCGTTTGGCGGCGACAGCGACTTTTATAAGGTAGAGCTCAGCTCGGCCTGGTACTTCCCCGGGTTTTTCGAAGGTCATGTTTGGGAGATCCTTGGGCGAAGCGGTGTGACAGAAAGCTATGGCCGGTCGGATCGGGTGCCGCTTTTTGATCGCTTCTTCCTGGGAGGGGCGTATAACCTGCGCGGATTTGACTTCCGTGAAGTGGGGCCGCGGGATCCCGGCAACAATGAGCCGATAGGCGGTAACACATTCTGGTTTGGGTCTGTGGAATACAGCATTCCCGTCATCGAACGGTTGCGTGTGGCGACGTTCTACGATATTGGTAATGTCGTACCGGATGCGTATGACCCGGATTTCGGCGGCTACAGCGATAACGTCGGCCTCGGCTTGCGGCTGAACTTGCCGATCGGCCCGTTACGGTTGGACTATGGCATCCCGATCACCGATGGCGACGGCTTGGGCCGGAGCAGTGGTGAATTTCAATTCAGCGTTGGTTATACCCGCAACTTTTAGTTAAGTTACAATCATGACAACGACCAAGTCGATCTTAGTCAAAATCGGGCTCCTTTGGGCTGTCGCGTGCCTGGGTGTGAGTGGTGTCTCGGCACAGACAGAGCAGAAGATCGCGACGATCAATCTCAAGAAGGTCTTCGACAACTATTACAAGACGAAGATTGCCGATTCCCGCTTGAAGAAGCGCGGCGCGGAATTTGAGAAGACGCTCAAGAGCATGTACAAGGAGTACCAGAGTGCTCAGAAGGAGTACAAGCAGCTCATTCGAGGGGCCAACGACCAAGTGGTCTCGAACCAAGAGCGTCAGCGCAAGAAAAAAGCGGCCCAAAAGAAGCTGAGGCAGATCCGGCAATTGGAGAAAGAGGTCAAGCAGTTTGACCGAACAGCCAAAAGCACGCTGCAGGAGAAGCAACGGCGGATGCGGGAGAAGATCATGAAAGAAGTCTCGGGTGTCGTGGAGCAGGTGGCAAAATCCAAGGGCTATACCTTGGTGCTCGACACAGCGGCGAAGACGATCAACCAGACTCCCGCCTTGGTTTACAGTAACGGGCAGAGCGATATTTCGGATGAGGTTCTGAAGCGATTGAATCGGAATGCGCCTGAGGATCTTCCCGAGGTTTCGGATAGCGAGGAAGAATCGGATTCGGGCTTGCCGGGAGGCAACTTGCCGGATCTTCCATCTCCGGGCGAGCTGAATCCATAAACGCAGCCTATGCCGAGTGTCTTTATTAAGACATATGGATGTCAGATGAACGAGCGCGATTCGGAGGCGGTCGCGGCTCAGCTCGTCGATAAGGGCTATGCCCTCGCTTCCACGGAGTCGGCGGCCGATATCGTGCTGATCAATACCTGCAGTGTCCGGGATACGGCCGAGCAGAAGGCATTGGGCAAGATGGGGAGCTTGGCCGGTCAAGCTCGGCGCGATAACCGGCAGAAGCTGCTGGGGTTCATGGGCTGCATGGCACAAAGCCGGGGCCGGGAATTGATTGATCGGCTCCCGGATGTGGACTTGGTGGTTGGGACGCAGAAATACCACCGGACCGCCGACCATCTAAGCGAGCTCTTGCAAGGAGGGCGACAAAAGATCTGTGACGTCGACCAGGAAAAGGGGAGTGAGTCAACCATTCGAGAGCACTTGCTTGCCGGGAGCTCCGAGACGAAGTCGGTCTCGGCCTACGTCAGCATCATGCAGGGATGCAACCAGTTCTGCACCTTTTGCATCGTGCCTTACACGCGCGGGCGCGAGCGAAGCCGATCAATCCCGGATATCGTTTCCGAGTGTGAGGACCTCGTCTCCAAAGGGGTCAAGGAGATCACACTTTTGGGACAGATCGTAACCAGTTATGGCAAACGGGAAATCGGGGCCAAAGATGGGAAATCGGCCTTTGTTCAATTACTCGAAGCGGTAAATGAGATTCCCGGTTTGGAGCGGCTGCGCTTTACCTCGCCTCACCCGAAGGGATATGGCGATGATTTGGTCGCGGCTTACGGGCGATTGTCCAAGCTTTGTGAAAGCGCCCATATCCCCATTCAGAGTGGGAGCAATCGCATGTTGAAGCTCATGCACCGAGGGTATACTCGGGAGCGAGCTCTCGAGATCGTCCGGAAGCTCCGCCAGGTGTCGCCCGAGATCGGTGTCACGACCGATCTGATTGTCGGCTTTCCGGGTGAGACCGAGGAGGATTTTGAGCAGACCATGTCATTGGTGCGTGAGGTCGAATTCGACAACGCGTTCGTGTTCAAGTACTCCCAGCGCAAGGGCACGCCTGCCGAGAAGATGCCGGACCAAGTGCCGGAGGAGGTCAAGGACGAGCGGCATGCCCGGTTATTGGAGGAAGTCAACGCCATCGGCAAGCGAAAGTGCGAGCACTACGTCGGGCGAACTGTGGAGGTCTTGGCCCAGGGGCCGAGTCGCAAGAATCCGAATCGACTCGAAGGGCGAACACGCGCCAACAAGATTGTGGTCTTCGAAGGGAATGAGCGTCATCAAGGCCGTCTCCTCGACTTGAAGATCGAGGGAACCGGACAATTTACTCTTTATGGTAACCCCGCCATCGTCAATCTTGACTGACCATGTCATTGATCCTTGAGCGTATGGTGATGACGAGCTGGGGGTGCCGTTTTTGAGCTTACCCCAATTGTTCAGCTTTTTTTGAAATTGAAGGAATCCAGATGTCTGTTTCTCTGTTAGCGATTCTACTGGGACTGTTGGTGGCCGCATCACAAGCGTATGGCTGGCTTTACCCCGAACATTACCGAAAAGTCCTTCAGCACTTTCCGCGCTCGGTCAGTCCCGGGTATCTGTTGATGGTGACTGCTACGATCTGGTTTCTCTACAACGTCAACCAGGAAACGATCGCTGATTTTGCGAAGTATAAGCAGCTCATGGTCTTTGGCTTTGCCGGTCTGGGGGTAATGACCTGCCTCTTTGTTCAAGATTTCTTGGCGGTGCGGGGGTTGGCATTAGTGATGTTACTGTTGGCCAAGCTGATGCTCGATACGGCCCGCTGGGCCCCTACGGAATGGCGACTGGTGATTATAGTCTGGGCGTATATTTTCATCCTGGCCGGGATGTGGCTGACGATTTCACCTTGGCGATTGCGCGACTGGCTTTATTGGTGGACAGCGAGCAACCGGCGTATCCGGACGGTCTGCGGCGGCTTGACCGGATTCGGCCTTTTTGTTGTCGGACTCGGGTTGACGGTCTTTTAATTGAAAGGGGCGTGTGGATCAGAGGCGCGGAAAAGTCTTGGTGATTCGGGGTGGAGCGATCGGCGATTTTATACTGACGTTGCCGGTCCTCCAGGCGTTGAGGCAATCGTTTCCCGGGATCCACCTCGAGGTGCTGGGATATCCGCATATTGCCCGTTTAGCGGAGGCCGGAGGGCTCGTGGAACGGGTAAGGCCTATCGAAGCGGGGGCGTTGGCCGGCTTCTTTGCGAATCGCGGCGAGCTAAACAAAGATCTGGCAAACTATTTCTCGCAATTCGCCTTGATCATTTCCTTCCTTTACGATCCGGACAAGGTGTTTGAAACGAATGTCCGACGCTGCTCATCGGCCCAATTCATTGTGGGGCCTCATCGGGCCGATGATACCGGTGCGATGCATGCTACCGATGCCTACCTCAAACCGCTGGAGCAGCTCACGATTTTCGATGCGGACCGCCTCCCGCAATTGCGGTTTCCTAAGGCCGATGACGGGCCGGATCGGTCAGTCGATTGGTTGGCGGTCCATCCTGGGAGTGGGAGTGAACGCAAGAATTGGCCCGAGGAGAAGTGGGCCGATCTGCTAAGCTATCTGGCGGAGCAGACTCGCTTTCATCTGCTACTGCTCGGAGGCGAAGCTGAAGAGGGCCGACTCGAGCGACTGGCTGCTCAATTGCCGGCAGAGCGATATCGCATTGTCCAGAGCCGACCGCTTCCGGAGGTGGGCCAATCGCTGCAGGAATGCGCGGGCTTTATCGGTCATGATTCCGGCATCTCGCATCTTGCCGCGGCGGTCGGAGTGCCGAGTCTCCTGCTTTGGGGACCGGCCAGGGCCGAAGTGTGGTCTCCGGTAAGCGAGCGAGTCAAATTGCTCCAGGGCGAGGGCGGACTTAACTTCCTGACGGTTGAAGAAGTGGTCGAAGGTGGAAAACGGCTGATCGGGAAGCTATAGGGATTGGGAACGACCGTGTTGGCTCCAATGGGTTAAGAATGAGGTTATATGAAAGAGATCTTGCCAGGCGTTTATCATTGGACCGCGGTCCATCCTGAGATTCAAGAGGAGGTCGATTCGTATCTGGTCGTGGCGACCGATCCGGCCGTGCTGATCGATCCGTTACTCCCGCCGGAAGGCCTTGGGGCGTTGTCCAAAGAAAAGCTGCCGCAGCACATCTACCTGACAAATCGGCTCCATTATCGCCATAGCGCCGAGCTTCAGGAGGCCTTCGGATGCGAGGTTTGGTGTCACCATGCGGGCCTTCACGAATTCACCGAAGGCGAGCCGATTCGTTCATTCAATCACGGTGAGACACTTCCGGGAAATATCGAGGCACTTGAAGTGGGGGTGCTATGTCCTGAAGAGACAGCGTTGTATCTTCCGGTTTCCGAGGGGGTTCTGGCTATTGGCGACGCCCTTGTCCGATGGAACAGTGAGCTCGGATTTGTTCCGGATTGGCTGCTGGGAGATGATCCGAAAGGGGTGAAGCGTGGGATTCGCGAAGTCTTTTTGGGTCACTTGAATCGGGACTTTGATCACTTGCTTTTTGCCCACGGTGTCCCTTTTGTCGGGGGAGCGAAAGAAGGACTTCGACAATACCTCGAGAATTTAGAGGTTCGGTAGAAATTGACCATGGGCTCGACGATGAAACTCTTTTGCAGCGACTTGGACGGCACGATTTATGGCGATCTCGCTGCGACAGATCGATTTCGGGAGTTCTGGACGGAGCTCCCTAAATCCGAGCGGCCGTGGTTATGTTATGTCAGTGGCCGGTTGATCGACGATCAGGTAGCCTTGATTCATGAATCGCCATTGCCAAAGCCGGATTTCCTGATCGGGGGCGTCGGAACCTGTATCTTGGATTTTAGCTCGGGAAGCCCGTTGCACGATTATGAGGCGCAATTCAAGGAGGGATGGGATCTTGAACGAGTGCGCCGGATTGTCGCTGAATTTCCGGGAATCGAAGCGCAACCGGAACGATTTCAAACCGACTTGAAATCGAGCTGGTATTGGTATGACGCGTCACCGGAAGACGTGGAGCAATTGAGGCGCCGCCTGACCGAGGCGGGGCTAAACGTTGCGGTTATCTATTCGTCAAGCCGCGACTTGGATGTGTTACCAGCCCAAGCCGGTAAAGGGAATGCTGTGACTTGGCTATGCCGTCATTTGAGCATTGATCCCGCCAAAGCCGTCGTGGCGGGTGACACTGGAAATGATTTGAGGATGTTTCAAGTCCCTGGAATCTTTGGAATTATCGTGGCCAATGCCAAACCGGAGCTGGGCGATGTTGTGGGCGGGTCCAATCTCTTTTGGGCGAGCCTCCCGGAAGCCGATGGGGTAATTGAGGGACTTCGCTATTTCGGTGTCGGTTCGTAGGAGAGGAGTAGTAGCCCCTGATAGGGACGCCGTCCCCGGCGTTCCCACTTCTTTCTTTACCAAGGCTTCATGGGGAGAGAAAACCGGACCTCGGGGACGAGGTCCCTATCAGGCACCCTTTGGTCGACGAGTGAGCCTGAAGAAGGGAACTAGGTCGTCGTATTCCCTTTGTCCTCGGCCTCGTAATTGTATTGCTTTTCAGCGAGATGGATAAAGAAGTCCGGTTCCGTCTGCTGGTAGGTCTCTTTGAAGTCACCGAGGGTTCGGACAGATTGAAAGCCGACTTGGAAAAGGAGTTTCCGGACGTAATCCTTGCGGATGGGGCACATATTCAAATGGAAGACTG
The DNA here is from genome assembly GCA_018610125.1 of Verrucomicrobiota bacterium. Classification (GTDB taxonomy): domain Bacteria; phylum Verrucomicrobiota; class Verrucomicrobiia; order Limisphaerales; family JAHEOI01; genus JAHEOI01. The sequence goes on along the minus strand of JAHEOI010000372.1, from coordinate 33,758 downwards.
ATTGGTCTGGGAATTCGTATCGAAACCGTGCCAGGCCGGTATCGACATGCTCGGGCTCGGCTTTAACGTTCTCACCGCAGTAGTAATAGGTATGCTTGGTTGAAAATCCTTCGTCCAGGATAGCGTCGTAGTTGCGCTGGTCGAGGATAAGGATGCCGTCATAGCGCAATGCGGCATAGAACTCAGCCAAGGCCTTTCGGCGGTCGTTTTCGGCAAAGAGGTGAGTGAACGAGTTCCCCAAACAAATGACCGCGTCAAATTTTCCATGGATGTCCCGGTTCAGCCATCGCCAATCGGCCTGCACTGTTCGGAGGATGTAGCCGTGCTTCCGTCCGTTAGCAAAAGCCTTGGCAAGCATTTCCGGGCTGCCGTCTGCGCTGACGACCTCGAATCCGGCTTGCAACAGGCGAATGGAATGGAACCCGGTCCCGGCGGCGACATCCAAGATTTGGCGGGCCCCGCGTCGCTTCAGCTCGTCAATGAAAAACGCGCCTTCGCTTTTGGAGCGGGCTTCCCAATCGATGAGCTGGTCCCATTTATCGACAAACTCGTCGACGTACTCCTCTTTGTAGTGGTCTGTCTCTCGGGTGTCTATCGGGTTATCGCCAAAATTCTGATGCGGGCTGGGTGTCGTTTCGTCGTTATTCATGATGTCTGTTGGTCCTTTTCTCGTTTGTTCGTCTTAACCGATGAGTGACTGAGCTGACCGGTTCCATTCCGGAGTCCGGTCGAGGTCCGCCCGGCAGCCCCGGGCGCCTCATAATATGGGTTCGGCGATTGCTTGGGCTCCAACGCGGACCTCTTTCTAGGCGGCTGCCGGATCGGCTCGCTGCATCGCGTCCTCGAGCTGCTTGAGGTCGTCGCTCGTTAGCTCGACGCTTCCGGCTTGAGCGTTCTCTTGCGCTTGTTTTGGATTTCGGGCACCGCAGAGTGCGTGTGTCAAGCCCGGCTGGTGGAATGTCCAAGCGATGGCCAGTTGCGTGAGCGTGATTCCGTGGCGCTTGGCGACCGGCTCGAATTGGCCCAGCATGGTATTGACCCGTTCGCGGTAGGCGACACGGAAACGCTCATCGTTTCGGCGTTGGTCTCCTTCCGCAAAAACCCGATCCGCACTGATCTTTCCGGTCAAAAGGCCCCGAGCAAGTGGGGAGTAAGCAAGCACAGCGACATGATGATGTTGACAGAATGGGAGTTGCTCTTGCTCCAGTCCACGATCCAACATGGAATATTTTTCCTGGTCGCTGTCCAGCACTCCGACCTTTTGATATTCCCGAAGCTCATCGACCGATGCATTGCAAGCCCCGATAGCCCGGATTTTGCCTTCCTTTTTCAGATCGAGCAGGGCGCTCATTGTCTCTTCGATCGGCGTTGAGGTATCTTGCCAATGGGTCTGATAGAGATCGATCCGGTCGGTCTTAAGCCGTTTCAAGCTGGCTTCGACCTCTTGGCGGATCGAGCTCGGATCGGCGTAAATCTGTACCGCGATGTGACCGTTTGGATTCGGTCCCCGCGCATCCGAGTTGAATTTATGGACGCCGTGGGTCGTGTTGGTCACCATCGTGCACTTGGTTGCCAGGACCACATCGTCCCGCCGACCCTCGATGGCTTTGCCGATAATCTCTTCCGAGACGCCGAATCCGTATATCGGCGCCGTATCGATTAAATTGATCCCTGAATCAAGGGCGGCGTGAACGGCCTTGATGGACTCGTTTTCGTCGGTCCCGCCCCACATCCATCCGCCCATCGCCCAAGCGCCCAGTCCGACGACTGAGGCTTCGATCCCGGATTGTCCTAATTTCCGTCGCTTCATCATAGTCAATCGGAGCCTTTCGAACCTTTTAGGTTACAATACCGGGAGCAAAATTTCAAAAAGGAACCGCGAGCGAGGCGTTGCCTCAAACCGTTCGAAGCCATGCGGCTAAGCAAGAGCCTGGGTTGCATTCAACGCTTCATGTCGACGCCTCGCTTCCCGGCTTTTTCGGTTGGCGCCCTTTGAAGGTCAATTCCGCTACCCCGGACTTATCCAGCTCCCCGAGCCCCGCCTCGATCATCCGTTGGTACTGGTCGCGCGTCGCTTTCGCCAAAGGGAGGTCGAGGTTGCAACGGTTGGCCAACGTCAAGGCGATCCCGGAATCCTTCGCCGCGTGGGCCGCGGAGAAAAAGCATTCATGATCGCGGTTTTCCATGTCTTCGCCATCGGTCTTGAGCACCTGGGAATTGGCTCCGGTCTGGCCGAAAACCTCCCGAAGGGTCGTCAGGTCGAGTCCAAGCGCTTCACCGAGGGCGAGGCCTTCGGCCAGCGCGGCGGTATTCATGTTCATGACCATGTTTACCAGGGCTTTCACCTTGGCGGCTTGGCCGGTTCCGCCGACATAGCTCAACGATGAGCTCAAATCTTGAAGGAGTTTTTGAGCTCGATCAAAGGCCGCTTTCTGCCCGGCGCAAATCAGGTACAATGTCCCTTGACGGGCTTGCGGGATACTCGAAGCCATACATGCTTCCAAGGTCTGTGCTCCGGCACTCTGTGCCGCCTTCTCAACTTCCGTGTGGACTTCGGGCGATACGGTGGCACAATTGATGAAAAGTTTTCCCTGGGCCTGCTTTAGCAACGAGTCGCGCTCGCTCTCGGTGCTATAGATTTCACGCATGGCTTCGTCATCGGTGACGACCGTGAAAACGAGGTCGGCAAGCTGGGTCACATCGGCGAGCCGATCGACCGCTTTGCATTCGAGCTCGGAGGCGAGTGATTGCGCGAGGGCGGTGTTGACGTCGTAAAGGACCGCCACGGGGTAACCGCATTCCTTGAGGCGCCTTGCCATATTGGCGCCCATTCGTCCGACACCGACAAATCCGATTGTTTCCGACATAATAGGTTGATTGCTAGCTCTGGGTTGTCATTGCGAATGTTGACGACTCGCTCTGTCCGACTCAATGCGAGCTCGACACTGACTTACTTGGCTTCGGGAGCATTCTCGACGCTGTTGAGCTCGGGGAAAAACGGGTTGTAACGCTTTTCTTGAGCGATTGTCGTCAAGGGCCCGTGCCCCGGGCAGACGATGGTGTCGTCCGGCAAGCTGAGGATCTTTTGCCTGTTATTGGCCAAGGCATCCTCATAGGAAACCATCCCGCCCCCCATCGATCCTGCGAACAAGGCGTCCCCGACAACAGCGACCGGGTGACCCAGACCTTTGATGACGTAAGTGATCCCGCCCTTTGAATGTCCGGAAGTGACCCGTGTTTCAATGGTTAGGTTACCGATCTGGAATACATGTCCGGCCGGAAACGTTTCGCTTTCCGGCAAGGGTTCGAGTGCCGGTGAATAGACTTTGGCCCGGGTCTCGGACTGCAATCGTCCCAAGTCGGCAATGTGGTCCTGATGGGTGTGGGTAATCCAGATTCCTTTTACCTCAAGCCCCTTTTGTCGGACCAGCTCGAGCATTTCCGTGGCGTCTGACCCGGTGTCAAACAGACCGGCCTGTCGACTTTCAGGATCCCAAACGACATAGGCATTCACTCCCATGTCGGCGAATGGCGTGTTGAACTGGGCGATTCCTTCGATCGGATCGGTTCCCGGGTGCCAGCTTTGTCGGGCGCTCACCGCCAGTGCCTCTTCTCCAAGGTGGAGCGGCTTGGCCAATTTGCGAACGATGGCCTCATCGGCTTCCCCCGATTTCACGCGCTCGATGTCGGAGCGGGAGACTCCGGCCAACTTGGCAAGCGTGTCGTCCGTTAATTTTAGGCCCCGCTGAGCCTTCCCGATGATGTCGTTGTGGAAATCCTCCAATGAGATCCTTTCTGCCATGGTGCCAATTATAAGGGGCTCTCCCTCGCGGCGTCACGAAAAACTTCCTCTTGGGTGCAACGATTCCGGGGGGTATGCCGACCGTTCGAGCCATTAATCCGATGAATCAAACCGTCCCGGGATGATTGTCCGGAGTTGCAACGGCTGACCTGGCATGGAATACTTTTACAAACTGAAAATCCCTCCGTGGAATCGGAAAAGAAATTATGAAAGCAACGTTGGCGAGTGTTGGTATCTTGCTCTGCAGCTTACTTCCTGGCTCTGCCGTGGATTACACGAAGGAGCAGGCCGGTGAGATCACTCAGGTGGTGGGGGCGTTACTCCAGAGAGCCCATCTTAGGCAAGTGCCGCTGGACCAGGAAATGGCGAGCGATTTTCTGGAGAATTATCTCGATACGTTGGATGCCAACCGAATGATCTTCCTTCAATCGGACATCGACGAATTCAAGGCGGAATTTGGAGAGGCACTGTCAACAGCCACGCTTCAAGGCAATGTCGAGGCGGCATTTGTGATATTCAAGCGGTATGTCAAGCGGCTCGAAGCGCGTCATCAGTATATCACCGAGAAGCTTCTGAAAAAGGAGTATGACTTCACGAGGGAGGAAACCTTTGTTCCGGATCGGGATGATGCCTCATGGCCGGAAGACAAGGCTGCCGCGGAAGCCCTTTGGCACGATCGAATCAAGAACGAATTCTTACAGGGTCAGCTTGCGGGCGACGATCGTAAGACCGTCAAAGAGCGGATTCAAAAGCGTTATGACCGGCTGCTCCAGGTCATGTCCAAGTATGAAGTGGAAGAGAAGCTTGAAAGCTATCTCACAGCGCTTGCGCAGGCTTATGATCCCCATTCCGCCTACCTCAGCCCGACCGAGGCGAAAAATTTCGAAATCAACAACATCGACCTCTCCCTGACAGGCATCGGGGCTAGACTGACTTGGGAAGACGGATACACGAAGATCGTCAGTTTGGTGCCGGGCGGGCCGGCGTCTAAGAGTGGCGAGCTCAGCCCCAATGATCGGATTGTGGCTGTGGCTCAGGAAGGCAAAGAGCCCGTCGACGTCGTCGGGCGAAAGCTCCGGGATGTTGTCTCAATGATCCGAGGGCCGATCGGCAAAAAGGTTCGTCTGACCATCATCCCGGCGGAGGCCGCGGATGGCTCGGTCCGGAAGGAAGTGACGATTGTTCGTGACAAGATTGAGCTCAAGGAGCAGTACGCCAAGGCCAAAGTGATCGAAAAAACCGATTCCAAGAGTGAGGATGGTCGTCTCGGGGTTATCGACCTACCTAAGTTCTACGAGAATTGTGCTGAGGATACCAAGACCTTACTGAAACGGCTGAAGAAGGAGGGGGTCAATGGAATTGTGCTCGATTTAAGGCACAATAGCGGCGGAATCTTGAGCGAGGCCGTGGATCTTGCCGGTCTGTTCATCGACGAAGGGCCTGTGGTGCAGTATCAAGATTATCGGGAGCAGACCACCGTGCTCCGGGATGACAACGCCGGGATTAGCTATGACGGACCGCTCGTTGTGCTGGTCGGTAAACTGAGCGCCTCGGCTTCCGAGATCGTGGCGGCCTGCCTGCAGGATTACGGACGCGCCATTGTCGTCGGTGGCGAGTCAACGCATGGCAAAGGGACGGTTCAAACCGTTCTTACATTGAACAAGTTTGTCTCTCCGGTGAAGGTGAAAAAGCCCGGCCGTCTTAAGTTTACGGTCTCCAAATTCTATCGCGTCGCGGGTAGCACAACACAGCGACAGGGCGTAACCCCCGACATTGTTTTGCCTTCCGGTTTCGACTATTTGGAGTTGGGGGAGGCCAGTCTCGATAACAGTCTGCCGGCCGATCGCATCGCGAAGTTGGAATATGACAACATGGACCGGGTCAAGCCCTATGTTGAAGAGCTCCGGGGACGGTCTGAAACACGGGTTGCCAACAGCAAGGCCTTTGACTTCGTGCGAAAAGACATCCAATTGATCAAGGAGAGACAGGCTAACAAGGCGGTCTCGCTCCAGAAAGAGGCCCGGTTGAAGAAAAAAGAAGAGCGTGAAGCCTTGGCCGAGAAGCGCGAGAAGTTCGAAGAAAAGGTCAAGCTCCTTGACGATCTCGACCTGTTCAAGTTGACGCTGGACATGGCGAAGAAAGAGGAGCCACTTGAGCCGATTGAGCTCCCTGAGTCAGACACCGAGAAAGAGGAAGGGAAAGAGAAAGAGGGAGAATCGACCGAAGAGGGGGAGAAGAGTGATGACACATCAGATGGGGCGGGTGCTGCTGATGACTCATCGGACGAGGCCGGTGCTGCCGGACGGATCAGTTTAAGTGACCGTCGAAATCGACCGGTGGATCCCCATCTCGACGAGAGCTTGAATATCCTTTGGGATTATATCGAGCTGGCCAAGAAGCAGCAGGCTCCATTCCTCGCGGAAACGGGTGTCGAGTCGGCCAACGATCTCGGGGGCGAGCAGCCCTAAAGCGGTGACTCGCCCCGTGAAATAGTGACTGCCGCCCTTTCCGATCGATCCCTCTCCGTGATAGGGACGTCGTCCCCGACGTCCCACTTCTCTCTTATCACATGCCATCCGAACCAATATAATTGCTGAGCGGTTTAGGGGCTTGAAAGTAGAATCCTTGTGCGAAATCGATCGGCAATTTTCGGAGAATGGCGAGGTCTTCGGTCGTCTCGACGCATTCAGCGACCACCGCTTTGCCCTGGCTTTGAGCGATCTCACTGATCGATTTCACGACCATTTGGTTGAAATTGTCCTGATTGAGGTCATGGATGAATTGGCCGTCAATCTTGATAAAATCGACCGGGAGGTATCGGATCTGATGGAGCATCGAAAAGCCGGCCCCAAAGTCATCGAGGGCAAAACCGAAGCCGAGCTTCTTTAGCTGCGCTATTGCGGAGCAGGCGGCATCCAAGCTTCGAAGCATTCCGGTTTCCGTGATTTCGAGACAGAGGCTATTCGGGGTAAACCCTTTGCGCTCGGCAAGGTCCTGAGCGAAGCGGGCAATGGCCGGATTGTTGAGGGAATGAGCGGAAAGATTGACGGCCACGGTGGCGTGCGGCTGTTCATGTAAGAAATCGACCGCTCGCTCAATCATCCACTTGTCGATCTGGATGATTTTCCCAAAACGCTCGGCTGCGGGGATGATCGTGCCGGGCAAGACGAGATTGCCTTCGGTATCCCGCATCCGGACCAACGCTTCAAAGAAGTTGGGCCGGCGATACCCGTTCGTTTTTAATGAGAACAACGGTTGAAGCCAGATCTCAAAGCGGTTTTCGGCAAGGGCGTGGTCGATGTCGAGCGACCAGTTGGCCTCCTCCGTGAAGCGCGTTATTTCGGCATTCTGTTCGTTGTAGACCATGAAGCCCTTCTTCCCTTGCCGTTTTGCTAAATAGCAAGCCATGTCGGCATGAGCCAGGACCTGCTCGGAAGAATGGGTGCCATCAATCAGGGCGATTCCGATACTCGCCGAGATCCCGATAAACTTCTCGTTCTCGAGATGTCGAAAGCCGTCAATTGCCTCCAGAAGCTTTTTCGCCACTTGGGTCGCGCCGTCGATATCGGTGTGCTCCAAGAGTAGGACAAATTCATCGCCCCCGAATCGAGCCAATTGATCGACCTTCCGCGTATGAGCGCGCAAGAGCTGGGCAATCTTCATTAAGAGTCGATCCCCCGCTTCATGGCCTTCGGTATCATTGACCACCTTAAAATTATCCAAGTCGAGGTAGAGGAGTGTGCAAACGTGGCCTCGGCGGGCGTTATTGACGGCATGTGTCAAGACTTCGTCAAAGAATCGCCGGTTGTAGAGGTCGGTTAACGGATCGTGCGTTGCCTGATAAAGGAGGTCGCTCTCAAAGCGTTTGAGATGGCTGATGTCCGTAAAGAGAAAAAGGATCCCGCAAAACTGATGGCTCTCATCCCAAATGGGGCTTGCTCGACAGAGGGGGGTGATTGTCTTACCGGTCACAGTCTGTAATTCGACCTCGCCGCGCCAAGGATTACCGGCTCGACAGCTTGACCAGAGCTGCTTCCAAACAACGTTATCCTTAAAGAAAGCGGTGTAGCGATCAGACGACAGCAACGCTTCAGGGTGGAGCTCGAACATCAGATGGAAGGAGCGATTTTGGAAAATGGCGTTTCCGGCATCATTGACCAGACATAGCGCGTCAGTGGAAGATTCGAGGCCCTGACGGATTCGTTCGATAACTCGTTGGTCCGGGGATGTGGTGGCGGTTGTTACACCGCTATCTTGGCTGGGAGGACCGGTTTGCTGCTTTAAGAGGCTCGTGATGCGTTCTATAAGCTCATTAAGATTAAACGGCTTGTTGATGTAATCCACCGCTCCCATTTGCAAACCTCGCCGTTTATCGTCGGTCGTTTGTTTGCCGGTCATGAGCACAACCGGTATGGCCTGGGTTTTGGGATCTTGTTTGAGCCAGCGACAGACTTCCAATCCGTTCACGTCGGGCAGGCAGAGATCGAGGAGAACGAGGTCGATGGATTCATTCTTGGCTCGGCTAAATCCGGCGTTTCCGTCGCCTACGGAAATCGTCTCCCGCTCGTCTTGTGAGTACAGGGCATCTTCAAGGATTTCGCGAATATCCTCTTCGTCATCAATGATCAAGATTCTGTGCCGTTTCATGGGCTCTGACGGATCGCTTGAACGATCGACGTGATAAAGTCAGCTCGGTATTCGGTATTTAGATTTTGCGAACGCCATGCGGTGACCCACCCTTCCGTGACCCAATCGGGGAGAAAATGCGCAATATACAACCAAGCGAATCCTCGCTTAGTCTCCCTTAGTCATGACGGTTTTGCAATGCCAATCGAAAGGGATAAGATGGATGTCGAATGGGCATGGATGATGAATCACTCGACCGAGCGAAAATCGACCGAACTTGCGAGCTGCCTTGGGTTGCGCTTGGGTCGGGAAGAGGTGCGCGGGTGGGTGTGACGATGGTTGCGCTCTTTATGGTCATAATCGGTGGCTGCACCGATCGGGCCGGCATGGAGGAATCCGGCTCAGCTCGCGGAGATGAGCAAGAATCCATCGTGGTGTTTGCCGCGGCCAGCGCCGGCGATGTCATCCGGGACATCGCTGCACGCTATGAAAAAGCCCATCCTGTTTCCGTGAGGACAAGCTTCGCAGCGACCTCAACGTTGGCAAAGCAAATCGTTGCGGGGGCCTCTCCCGACGTTTTTCTCTCGGCATCCCCGAGATGGATGGACTTCGTCGCTCAAAAGGACCGAATTCAGGTTGAGACACGCCGGGACCTGCTGGGCAACGAAATGGTGCTGATTGCCCCGGCGGGAGAACGGTTTTCTGTAACCGTGAGCCGCGATTTCTCTATCGGGGAAGCCTTTTCCGGACGGTTTGCCATTGCCAATCCGGACCATGTTCCCGCCGGGCGATATGGGCGTGCCGTGCTGGAAGATCTCGGATGGTGGGCTGCGTTGGAGGGACGTGCCCTCAACGCGCTTGATGTCCGGATGGCACTCCGATTGGTGGAGCGCGGTGAAGCCGGTGCCGGGATTGTTTACCGAACGGATGCCATGGCTTCAGAAGGGGTGACGATTGTCGGGGAATTCCCTTCAAACTACCAGCCCGAAGTTCGGTATCCGGTCGCACTAGGCCGGGAGGCCTCTTCGGAAGGGGCGGCCTTTCTTGAGTTTTTGAGTGATCCCTGGTCACGTCGACGTTTTCAAGAGGCCGGATTCCATGTCGTGCCAAGAAACGTCTCCGTTACCAACGGAGGGAGTCGTCCATGAACCTCTTACTCTCGACCGAGGAGTGGATAGCCCTAAAATTATCGGCGACAGTCGCCTTCTGGTGCGTTGTCACGATAATGCTGCCCGGCATTGCGGTTGCCTGGTTGTTGGCGCGGAAACAGTTTTGGGGCAAGATGATCGTCGATGCGTTGGTCCACCTCCCGCTTGTCCTCCCGCCGGTGGTTACCGGTTATAGCCTGCTTGTGCTCTTTGGCAGTCGAGGGGTGATCGGCCAATGGCTGAAAGAATCGTTCGGCCTTGATTTGGCATTCACGTGGAAGGCGGCCGTAATGGCTTCGGCGGTCATGGCGTTTCCGCTGTTGGTGCGCACGGTTCGATTGTCCTTGGAATTGGTAGACCGACGCCTGGAAGAGGCTGCGATGACCTTGGGAGCCAATCGGGCATGGACCTTTCTGACGATTACGTTGCCGTTGGCCTCGCCCGGCATTCTCGCCGGCTTGATCCTTGCATTTGCCAGAAGTCTTGGGGAGTTTGGCGCGACGGTGACCTTTGCGGGGAATACGGAAGGGGAAACTCGGACGCTGCCATTAGCGGTCTACACTTACGCCCAATCCTTGGAGGGTGACGAGGCCGCGCTACGCCTGGTCGGCATCTCGATCCTCTTTTCACTTGGGGCGTTGATGATTTCGGAGCGGCTCGCGCGATCCCTGAAACGGCTGCTGAGCACTTCGGAGGACGGGAGGTAAACGGGGATGTTGGAGCTGGATCTATTATTCCGTCGAGGGCATTTTTCGCTGGAACTGAGCGAACGACTGGAGGAGCGGGTGATCGGCCTCTTTGGTCGGTCGGGTGTCGGCAAGACGACTCTGTTGCATCTTATTGGGGGATTGCTCAAGCCGTCGGAAGGACGAATCGCGATTGATCAGACGGTCTTGTATGACAGTCGGGCCGCGATCAATCTGGCACCGCATCGCCGCGGGGTCGGGATCGTCTTTCAGGAAGACCGGCTTTTTCCGCACCTGAGCGTTGAAGGCAACCTCCGTTTTGCACGCCGGTTCGGTCGAACTTCGAAGCACTCCTTCTCGGTTTCGGATATGGTGGAGCTCTTGGAGCTTGGCCCCTTGCTCCGGCGCCGTCCCAAGTACCTCTCCGGCGGCGAGCGTCAACGCGTGATGTTGGCTCGCACCCTCGTAAGTCATCCCCGCCTGATCCTTATGGATGAGCCGTTGGCGGCATTGGACCAACGCCTAAAAGGCCAAATTCTGCCGTTTTTTCGGCGGGTTATTAAGGAAGCTCAAGTCCCGGTGGTCTATATCAGTCACGATTTAAGTGAGCTATTGCGGTTGACGAGCTCCTTACTCATCCTCGATAACGGTCGGGCTCTTGGGCGGGGGAGTTACACCGACCTGGCTTTGGAAGGCCCTCTCCTCGAATCCGCAGTGCCGACGGGGCTTCTCAATGTGGTTCCGGTCGAAGTGGTGGCGCATGAGCCGGGACTGGGCTGCACTCGCTTGCAATGGGCTCCGGAAGATGGGAGGCTTCGCAGCCCGGATCAAGTAGAGCTACGAGGACCATTGATTGATTACAATGTGCGGCAGCGTCTGTCGGTGGCCATCCGCCCGGAGGATGTGGCTATCGCGACGCAGTCGATCAGCGGGATCTCGTTTCAGAATCAGCTTCGAGGTCGAATTCGGCGTTTCAGCGAGTCGGGGGGAACCTTCATTGTCGAAGTCGATGTCGGATTTCCCATGCTTGTGGAAGTGAGCTCCGGCTCCTTTGAGCGTCTCGGGCTGGCGGCGGGACAGTCGGTTTATTGCCTATTGAAGGCGAATGCGATAAGCACGTTGCCGTGACACGGACGCACCATGCATAGGAATTGCGGGTAATTGGAAATGCGGGACGTGGGTACGGAGGTTGATTCATCGAGTCGCGGTTTGGAAAAGAAGGGGAGAGCTGATTCAGTGGCGTGGTGCCGGAATTCGGTAGCGTGGCTCTCGGCTCAAGGCGCTTCGAGGCGATCGAAATCGCTTCGGAGGAGGGTTGGCGTATGCTTGCTCGGACTCTTAGCGGTACTTTCGGCGGGACTCTCGGCAGGGTGTCAGAGTGTCGGCTATTACACGCAGGCGATCAAGGGACAAGTCGATATCCTGGCCCGTCGCGAGCCGATTGAGCAATTGATCGACGTTCCGGATACCCCGTCCTCGTTAAAAGCTCGATTTCGGTTGGTCTTGGAGTTGCGAGAGTTTGCCAAGGAAGAGCTTCACCTGCCGATTGACCGGCATTATTTGAGCTATGTGGCCCTCGATCGACCTCATGTCGTCTGGAACGTTTATGCCTGTCCGCAATATTCCCTTGAGCCCAAGTCATGGTGGTACCCGTTCGTCGGGTCTTTGGAATACCGCGGCTACTTTAAAGAAAGGCGCGCCCGGCGTCATGCTCGACGCCTGAAACGGCAAGGGTATGACGTGCATGTTGAGGGCGTGGATGCCTATTCGACGCTTGGCTGGTTTCGCGATCCGCTCTTAAGCACGTTTGTCGATTATCCAAAACCGCAACTGGCCGCGACGCTCTTTCACGAGTTGGCGCATCAAAAACTTTTCGCCGCGGGGGATACCGATTTCAATGAGGCGTTTGCGACGGCCGTCGCGCGACGAGGGGTGACTTTGTGGCTCGAACAGCGCGCTAGCCCGAAGCTTCTGGCCCGCTACAAGCGACACTTGAGGCGAAAGGATCAGGTGATCAAGCTGCTATTGGATTACCGAGCGACGCTAAAGACGTTTTACGATTCGATCGAGGCCGGTCAAAATGCGACCACCGGCAAAAAGCAGGTATCCAACGGCTTGGCTGTCGACGATATCAAGGCCAAGAAACGGGCATTGTTCTCATCGTTGAAGCGGGATTATCAACGGCTAAAATCCGAGTGGAACGGCTATTCGGGTTACGATCACTGGTTTGAGGGACCGCCCAATAACGCCCAGCTCAATTCAATTGCGACCTACCACCACCTGCTTCCGGCCTTCAACAATCTCCTGCACGCCAAATCGGGCCGCTGGCACCCCTTCTACAAGCATGCAAGGCGATGGGCAAAATTGAAGCCGGAGCGGCGGGAGCAAGTGCTGAGCGAATGGGCATCAAGAACAAGCGGCGTCTCCAAAGGGGCCGCTGGAACGGAATAAGTGTGTCAAATGGCATACCCCCAGAGGGATTACACCGCGACCGGTCGTGGTCGCTGATGGGTCGGCTTGCACATGTCGCGAATCGAGATAAAGTAACACCTATGAAAAATTTTTTGCTAGCTTGTGGTGCATGGATAGGGATGGCGATCGTACTCGGAGTCGGTGTCTACTACGCGGCGCTCGGGGCTCCGATTTTTCTGATACTGGCAACGCTTGCCTTTGTGGTGGCGATCTACAAGATCGGCTGCACGGCGCATTAACGTTGCTGTTTTTGCTCGATTTTGGCCCAAGTGTCTTTTAGGGGGACCGTTCGATTGAAGACGAGGTGGTCCGGCCCAGTGTCTTTGGTATCGACGCAGAAATAACCTTGGCGCTCGAATTGATACCGATCGCCCGGGCGGGCCTGGTTCAAGGTTGGCTCGACAATACTTGTGGTGAGGGTTTCCAAAGAGTTGGGATTCAAATTCTTCTTGAAGTCTTCGCCCTCTTCGACGTCGGTCGGGTCTTGCACCTGAAAGAGACGGTCGTAAAGCCGTACTTGGGCGGGAATCCCATGATCGGCTGAGACCCAGTGAATGGTCCCTTTGACCTTCCGCTGAGCTTGGCCCGTGCCGCTTCGGGTATCGAAATCGACGGTGCAGTGCACTTCAATCAACTCGTCCGTGTCGGGGTCTTTGACGACATCGACGCATTTGATAATATAGGCGTACCGCAGTCGGACCTCGCCGCCCGGCATTAACCGGAAGAATTTCTTGGGTGGGTCTTCGCGGAAGTCGCCTTGCTCGATATAGATGACGCGGGAGAAAGGAACGAGCCGTGTGCCGGCGCTGGGATCTTCCGGATTATTGACCGCCTCGAGCTGCTCTGTCTTGTCTTCCGGGTAATTGACCAGAACCACCCTTAAGGGGCGTAGCACACCCATGACCCGTTGGGCGCGACGATTCAAATCGTCCCGAATGCTGTGCTCGAGTAAGGCGGGGTCCGTTGTCGCGTTGTACTTCGTAACCCCGATTTTATCGCAGAACCGGCGAATGGACTCAGGGGTATAGCCGCGGCGGCGAAGTCCGCAAATGGTCGGCATCCGCGGATCGTTCCAGCCATCGACATACCCACCCTCGACCAGCTCGTTTAGGAGGCGCTTGCTGACCACCACGAAGCCGAGATTGAGCCGGGCGAACTCGATCTGCCTGGGTTGTTGTTCAAACTCGAGCTCGCTTAAAACCCACTCATAGAGGGGACGATGGACTTCGAACTCCATCGTGCAGAGCGAGTGGGTGATTCCCTCGATCGCGTCGGAGAGGCAATGGGTGAAGTCGTACATCGGATAAATGCACCACCGGTCACCGGTCCGGTGATGGCTGGCGTGACGGATGCGGTAAATGGCGGGATCGCGGAGGTGAATATTCGGCGAGGCCATATCAATCTTGGCGCGCAGGACTTTCTCGCCGTCGGCAAACTCCCCTTGGCGCATCCTCTCGAAGAGATCCAAATTTTCTTCCACCGATCGGTTTCGGTAGGGGCTTTCGCGTCCCGGCTCGGCAGGAGTGCCCCGGTACTCGCGAATCTGCTCCATAGTGAGATCGCACACAAAGGCCTTTCCCTTTTTGATCAGGGCGACCGCATACTGGTAAAGCTGATCAAAGTAATCGGAGGCAAAATAAAGATGATCTTGCCAATCAAAGCCAAGCCAGCGGACATCCTCCTTGATCGATTCAACATATTCCAGGCTTTCCCGTAACGGGTTGGTGTCGTCAAATCGAAGGTGGCAGACCCCTTGGGCATATTCTTCCGAGAGACCGAAATTGAGGCAAATCGATTTGGCATGCCCGATATGGAGGTAGCCGTTGGGCTCAGGTGGGAACCGGGTAACCACCTGGCCGCCATGCTTTCCTTGACGGACGTCCTCCGCGACAATCTCTCGTATGAAATCCTTATGCTGGGATTGGCTCTCGCTTGGCTCCTCGGCCCATTTTTCCCGGTTTCTCGCCTCACTAGTGACCGTGCTCGGTTTCGAATTCGATTCTGCCTCGTGATTTGCCATAATTTGTCATTTCCCGACCCGCTCTTCCGGCGGGCTAGATGCCACGCGGGGTGATTGCCTTTTGCGGTTTTTCCGTCCGGTAGCCCAAGGCACGCTGCCAATGCCGGCACCGACGACCCAATAGGATAAACTAAATGGCGTTGCCAATCCCGTAAACGTTTGGGATTTCTCTCTGAGAATCCCGGCCTTGGACGGCCTCGGATTTTGGTCCAGAATGAGCGGTATCAAAGCGTTATGAGTAAGAGAGGGAACGATTCACAACAGGCCGACAGGCCGAGGGCGATGGCCATCGCGGCCCATCCGGACGACATTGAGTTCCTTATGGGCGGGACATTGCTGCTTTTGGGCAAGGCGGGTTACGAGACCCATTACATGACCGTAGCGAGTGGCTCCTGTGGCAGTGTCAAGCATAGCGCCGTTACGACGCGAACGATTCGAAAACGGGAGGCCAAGGCTGCTGCGGGGGTCTTAGGGGCGCAATTTCATCCGAGCTTCGTCGACGACCTCGAGATTCTTTACGACCTGAAGCTACTGAGGCGGTTGGCTGCCCGTATCCGTGAAGTTGCTCCCCGCATTCTGTTGGTTCCCTCCCCCCAAGATTACATGGAGGATCATACCAACACGTCGCGTTTGTGTGTGACCGCCGCATTCGCCCGCGGTATGCCGAATTTTCGTACCAGCCCGCGCCGTAAGCCGGTAGATCAGCAAATGACCGTTTATCACGCGATGCCGTATGGCTTGAGGGATCCTTTAAGACGACGGATTATCCCCGGTATTTTCGTCGATACCTCATCGGTTTATCCCGTGAAACAAAAGGCGCTTGCCTGTCATGAGAGTCAACAAGATTGGCTTGCCCAAAGCCAGGGATTGAGCTCGTATCTCAAAACAATGGAAACGATGTCCCTGGAGGTAGGAAGCTTATCCGGTGCCTTTGAGCATGCCGAAGGCTGGCGAAGACACTCCCATCACGGTTTCGCTGAAACGGATTCCGATCCCTTGAAAGAGGCTCTTAGCCCTTATTACCGGCAGAACCGCGCTTACGAAGACGCGCTCGAGGAGGGGAGAATCCCGACTGGGGATTGAGCCTGTTTTTGGATTTGAATCACCGACCGGGCTCTCCGTAAGATCGCTCGTATATGACGATGATCGATACATGGACGGAGTGGCTTGAAAGCCCGGAGAGATGCTTGAATCCGATTTCCAACCCCGTGGCGCTGGCCAGCGTCTTTGCCGACGAGCATTCAAAACAGCCGGAGACGGTGTTTTCCGGTCTTGCTACCGCCGGCTTTCGTTACTGCAGTGTCCGATTTTTCAACTTGGATTCGGATCCCAATGCCAAGCCCCGGCATGTCGAGGACTTAACCAACGACGAGGTGGATCGAATCTTCAAAATCCAGAAAGATTATGGGCTAAGCACGACCAGTGTCGGAGGACGGATCGGCAAGGTGAAGTTTTCGGGCAATGCGACGAACGTCCTCATGCGCCAAGGGGGTGAGGTTAAGGAAGCGACATTCGACGAATACCTGCAATATTGCGAGCGCTGCTTTGAGATTGCCAATCGCCTGAATTCGAAGCTCTATCGCATCTTTCCGTTTTACGCCCCGGACAATCAAAAGCGCTCCGACTGGCTTCAAGCTTCGGTCGATGCGTTAAGCCAGATCGTGGAGCTTGCTCGAAGGTATGACTTGATTACCGGAGTTGAAACCGAGGCCAACCTCATCGCGCCCGATGGGCATACGCTGAAACAGGTGACTGAGAAGATCAATAACCCGGCCTTGGGCATCGTCTTCGACGCCGGTAACATGCGGACTTTGGGGTATGACATCCATGCCATTCTTGACCAGTTCGCGGCCGTCCTGCCGCATTTGATTTGGTTTCACATCAAAGACTACAACGGCCCGGTCCCGGAAACGGTCGGCGGCCATATCGAAGAGGACCTGCTGAAGCATTTTGTCCCATGCGATATCGGGCATTCAGGCCATGGGGAAATCTTTCATCTCCTTCGGCGGACCTTGGGGCCACTGAATGAGAAAATGAACTCCCTTAACTTGCCCGGGTTCTTCCTCGAGCTCGAGCCGCACGTTCGGGGTGGCGGGCAGTTTGGGGGCTTTTCGGGGCCCGACGGTATCGGGGTCGCCCTCCGCGCGTTGGTCAATCTCTGCAACTTCTCCGGGATTAGCCTCTCAGTCCGCACCTTTGATGACATACTCAGGGATCGTGGCTAGCGAGGCGTCGTTTCACACCCGCCAAGGATTGGGGGCAAGGTCGACGGAGGGGACACCCGCACTCCGCTGCGGCCGTTTTTCCAAAAAGATGAACGCGTCACAATGACTCTTAGGTGTGCCGTTTTGGCGCATCGCCGGCCGTGGCACGCTGTGGTGACGGCGGTTGGTTGGGTCGGCGGCGAGATTGATTTGAGACGTAAGTCCTGCCTGGACTGGAGGTTATAGCCAAATCCGAGTGCGAGATGAAGCTGTTCTCGTGAGTTGGTATGGGGATTGATACGATTTAGAGGGAGTGGGCACTTCTTTTGATTGAATAGAGAGGTTGGGTCCATTGTCAAAGCAGACGAACGCTCAAAGCGGTAACCGAGTGACGGTTTTGAGCGTGATAAGCATTAAGGAAGAAACGGTCGGGCGTGCGAACGGCAGTCCGGCATTGGTTAAGGAATCGAAAGGAGCAATGTATGAGAATGAAGCAGATAGCCTCGAGGTATTTTGGGTCAATGGCGGTAGGCGCGCTGGTGCTTGCCAGTCTCGGTATCGTATCGCCGTGGCCGGTCAGTATCGAAGGGGCGGCCCCCAATTTTAAGATTAACAATGAGCCGATTGACCGCTCGACGAGGGCAAACTCGTTTGCCCCTATTGTGGAGAAAGCCTCAAAGAGCGTCGTCAATATCTCGAGCACCAAAAAAATGGAGCGCTCGCCTTTGATGGAGAAGTTTCGGCGATTCTTTGGGGACCAATTCGGTGACATACCGGAGCAGCGAAAACGATCGAGCTTGGGCTCGGGAGTGATCGTCACCAAGGACGGTTACATCTTGACGAACAACCATGTCGTCCAAAACGCCGATGAGATTGAGGTCACGTTGGCTGAGGAGGAAAAGCAGTACACGGCGGAAGTGGTCGGCGGCGACCCGGCGACTGATCTGGCTGTTATCAAGATCGATGCCTCCAACCTGCCGGCAATCACCATTACTGATAGTGACCAGGTGAAGAAGGGCGACCTCGTACTGGCAATCGGGAATCCGTTCGGGCTTGGACAGACAGCCACCATGGGAATGGTCAGTGCCATCGGCCGCGGATTCAGGCAACGGATTGCCGCCTACGAGAACTTCATCCAGACAGACGCCGCCATTAATCCCGGCAACTCGGGTGGAGCGCTTGTTGACATCAAAGGCAGATTGATCGGGATCAACACCTTCATCTTGAGCCAAAGCGGGGGGAGTCAAGGCGTCGGATTTTCCGTGCCGATCGACATGGCTCGCAATGTCATGAAGCAGATCATTGAGCACGGAGAAGTCAAGCGTGGCTATCTCGGTGTTTTTCCGCAGGATCTCGAGCCGGAGCATGTGAAATATTATGGGCTCGAGAGCCAGGAGGGTGCCTTGGTAAGCCGGGTCGTACCGGATACGCCCGCAGCAAAGGCCGGCCTTAAAGAGGAGGATGTGATTATCAAGTTCAATGGGAAGCCGGTTGAGGATAGCCGGCACCTCCGGTTGCTCGTGGCGCAAACGCCTCCGACCTCGGAAGCGACGGTGACTGTTATTCGCGACGAGGCTCAAAAGAAGCTGACGGTCGACCTCACCCGCCGTCCGGATAATATCGCGCAGATGCAACGGCAACGCCAGGGTGGTGGCGATCAAGAGAGCAAGGTGCTTACCGGTGTTGCGGTGACCGACATCACCCGTCAGTGGCGGGAGCAGTTTAATATCCCGTCCGATATCGAAGGCGCTCTCGTGCGTGATGTTGAAGCCGATTCGCCCGCCCGTGAGGCCGGTTTGCGACCGGGCGACGTGATCCTGACCATCAATCGTGAAAAGGTCGGCAGCGCCGAGGAAGCGATGAAGCTGACACAGCAGATCGAGGGAGATCGAGTATTACTCCGTGTTTGGAGCCGAGGTGCGTATAAGATCCTGGTGGTCAATGCGGGAAGAAATGGTTAGAATCAAAACGGAAATGAGGAGTTGAATCAGAGGGAGGGCTGTCACGCCCTCCCTCTCCCTTGTTACAAGAGGGAGGTAGCTATGACGTTTACCTGGGATTTGGTCACAAAAAATGTTGAGCGTTATGCTCAGCTTGAAGAGAAGCTGCGAGAGAAAATCAGTAAGCTCGAAAAACATTTACAACGCTTTCCACCGGACGCGATTCATCTGCATACCCATCTGGAAAAGAATCCGAAAAAGCCGCTCTATACGGCCTCGCTGACGCTTCGACTCCCCTCCAATACCCTGCACTCCGATAAAACAGAAGACGACCCAATGCCGGCCTTCGATGAGGCCGTCAAGGCATTGCTGCGGGAGTTGGAGCACTTAAAGGCATCTTTACGGAAAGAGGACCAATGGAACCGACGACAGCGTGAGGAAACGATCGGACGGGAAGAGCCGACCCAATTTGCCGCACGGCCCCAGGCGCGCTCGCGGGAGTCGCAATCGCTTCCGGAGGTTGTCAGTGAGATGTTTCAACAACATTATTCCCGCCTCGTACGGTATGCATGGCGGCAGCTATGGCGAGCGGAGCTTTTGGGTGAGATTCCCCGGAATGCGATCGATCCGCGGATGGTCACCGACGAAGTAGCCAAGCAGGTCTTTCTGACGGCGGACCAAAAACCGCCCGAACAAAATTATCGCCTCTGGTTTTACGCAATCTTACGGCACGATTTGAAAAAACGGATCGCCCAATTCGAAGGCAAGGCGGCATCAGCAAAGGAGCGCAGCAACAGCGAGTCAAGCTCATCCGGCATCGGAAATAGCGAAAGCTCCGGTGAGCCCTATGACGATGAGGAAAAGAAGGCGGTGCTCCGCGGCATAAATTTTGAGCCGGAACGCTTGTTGATCGGAGAATGGCTTCCAGGGGATGAATGGTCGCTTTCGTCACCGATCGATGCGTTGGTTTCGCGTGGCGAGTTCCTGGGCCTCATGAAATCGGTGGCACAGAGCTGGTCGGAGCTCGGCAGGGCCGTTTTCGAGCTGCATTTCCTGGAAGGCTTCGGGGCGGAAGAAGTTGCCGTGCTCGAGGGCCGCGAGTCTCGGGAGGTGTCGCGCAAGATAAGCGACATCAAAAAGCACTTGCAGCAATTCGCCACGCATGCGTCGGCTGAAGCATGACATCGGGCGATTCTCAAGAGATTGAGGTCTGCTACGTTTGTGGTAGCGAAGACATTGTCGAAATTAAGTGCAAACGGGTCTGTCGCCGCTGCGGTCATATCTTGGAGAACTGCAGCGGTGATTGAGGCCTGAATGACGGCAAGGGGAGGGAGAGTGTGTCACTCAAGGGCAGGGGCCTGACGCGGACGACTTCCCGAAAATCGGTCGGCATGGACAATCAAAGTAAAAGCGGTTGTCAGCCGCTTCATTCCCTCCGCTTGATTGTGCAGGAACCTTGGCAACGATCGATAATCCTTTCCAACCCTAAGAGTCGTAGTGGGTGCGGACCGGATTGAACGTCGCGACTCGCTCCTTGCCGGCTTCGATCTCTGAGCCGCTCAATTTCTTAGTGAGCGTCCCAAGGGTCTTCTCGGCTTGCTTGTGGTGCTGCTCCGCGGCGAGCTGGATCCATTTGTAGGCCTCTGCTCGATCTTGGCGGACCCCGCGTCCCAGGAAATACATCATGCCGAGGTTCATTTGGGCCTTTGGGTGTCCTTGCTCCGCCGCTTTGCGGAACCACTTGGCCGCTTCGGGAACATTTCGCGCAAAGCCCTCGATGCCTTCGTAATGCTTTTCTCCCCACTCCACTTGGGCGTCCGGCTCGCCGCGCTCGGCCCGCCTTTGGAGATCCTTGAGCGCTTCAATATTCTTGCGGCTCAGCCTTTGAAAAAACGAGCCGACACGAAATAATAGCTTCATTTTGTCAGCTTAACGGATAAAGGCTTCCGGTTCGAGATCTGAAGGAATCCAAGGGGCTGGCACGCGATCAGTGGGCCGAGGGACTGCCGACCACCGCTGTTACGGTAGGGTGCATTCCACTGCAGTCCGCTCTTTCCCGTTCCAGCCCTCTAACTATCTCGAATCGTTGCTCCCAGCTCACTTCGGAGGTGCTGCAAGAGCTGCTCCTGAGTGGCGTTGACCTCGTTATCGGTCAGGGTCCGGCTCGGATGCCGATAGGTCAGCTCATACGCCATGCTTTTGTAGCCCTCGGCGACGTTCTCACCTCGATAAAGATCAAAGAGCTCGATGCGCTCCAGATGAGGCGGTTGGGCGTCTCTGATAGCGTTGACGACCGTTTCATGCAGGGTGGCTTCCGGGAGCACCAATGCGATATCACGCCGGATGTCGGGATAGGTCGGAAGCGGTTGAAACGCCGCCATCCGGTTCCGGTGGGCGAGCAATGTGTCCAGGTTGAGCTCGGCAACAAGGACGGGATCTCGGAGATCATAGGCCTTTGCCAGTTGCGGACGGAGCTGTCCGATCTCCCCAAGCTGGGTATCTCCCAAGCAAAGGGATGCCGACTCAAGATACAATGTCTGATTCTCCGGGGATCGAATATAGCGGAAGGAAGGCACGCCAAACTGGTCGCCCATTTCCTCGATAATCCCCTTCAAATCATAGATATCCATCTTGACCCCTCGCTCGGGACCGCTCCAAAAAGTGGGGTAGCGTGCCCCGGTCAGCGTAATGGCCAGTCGGAGCTCCTCGTGGGAAGGGTTGTCCGACGATGGAAAGACGCGCCCGATTTCGAAGAGAGCCACATCATGGTTCTTATGGGCCAAATTGTGCTGCAGGGAATCGAGGAGCCCCGGTATCAGGCTGGGACGCAGCACGTTCATGTCGCTGCTAAGGGGATATTCCAACCGAATCGGGGAAGCTATTCCCCCCGATCTGACGTTACTCTCTGAGATCAGCGTTTGTCCTTGCGCTTCATTTATCCCCAAGCCGGTCAAAAGATGGCGAATTTCGGCGAGCTCATCATACGTCGAATCGAACGGATGCTCCCCGAGGACCCCGCGGGGCGTCGTGGTCGGAATCCGCTCGACGCCATGGATGCGCGCGACTTCTTCGATTAAATCGATTTCGCGCTTGAGATCGACACGGAAGGAGGGAATTCGAAATCGGGTTGTGTCTGCCTCTTGTTGTCCAATTGCCTCCAGACCGAGTCGATGCAGATAGTCGGTTTGTGCCGTTGCCGGGATTTCCAATCCGAGCACGCCTGCGACCTTATTGTGGCGCAGCGTGATCTCTTTTGGCTCATGAGGGACAGGGTAGGCATCGGCAAGTCCGTCAACCAATTGTCCGCCGGCCGTTTGAAGGATCAGTGATGCCGCACGCCGACTCGCCCAATCGCAGATTTCGATATCAGCGCCTCGCTCGAAACGATAGGAGGCATCGGTCTGCAAACCAAGACGCTTGGCGGTGGCCCGGATGTTTTGCGGCTTGAAGTAGGCGCTCTCCAACAGGATATTCGTCGTATCGGCATTAATCTCGCTGTTCGCACCGCCCATGACCCCGGCCAGGGCCAGACCCTTTGTTTCGTCCGCAATCAGCAAGGTTTCAGGGGACAAATCGCGCTTTTCTCCGTCAAGCGTCACGAACTGCTCTCCGGAGGTGGCCTGTCGCACAACGATCGAAGGGGATGTCGCCTGACTCTTTTCCGGGGTGAACAAGGCATCGTAGTCAAAGGCATGGAGCGGCTGACCGATCTCGAGCATGACGTAATTGGTCACGTCCACGATGTTGTTGATACTGCGAATACCGACTTGTTCCAGGGCGTAGCGGAGCCAATCCGGGCTCTGGCCGACTTGGACGTCGCGGATGACACGGGCTGTGTAACGAGGGCAAAGGTCGGGGGCTTCCAACCTGACATTGACCCATCGGTCGATTGGCCGACTCGCGCCGTCGCCGTTTGCCTTATCGGTCGGCAGCTCCGGATCGGGCACGTGAAAGGCGCGGTTCGATTTGGCATGGAGCTCCCTTGCGATGCCGATCACACTATTGAGGTCCGGTCGGTTCGGGGTGATCTCCAGGTCAAACAGGACATCCTCTTTTGGACGACCCAAATAGTCTGAAAGAGGATCACCGACCGGGGCGTCAGTCGGGAGGATCATGAGGCCTGAGCTGTCTTCGCCGGTGCCAAGCTCGGTCGCGGAACAAAGCATGCCTTCCGACTGCACGCCTCGGAGCTTGCTCTTTTTGATGGTGATCGGCTCCTCGTCCGGGGAGGGCTTAAGGCTTGTGCCCGGGAGGGCCAACGGGACCTTGTCATTCGTTTGAAAATTCGAGGCCCCGCAAACGATTTGCCGCTCTTCCTGACCGTCAGTGACACGGCAAACCGACAAACGATCCGCATTCGGATGCTTCTCACTGGCTAAGATCCGCGCAACCACCACCCCGGCCAGTGGGTCAGGCCGCTCTTCAACGCCTTCGACTTCCAGGCCCAGCATCGAGAGCTGCTCCGCGATCGTCGAAGCAGGCTCGTCGATATCGACGTATTGCCTTAACCAGTTGCGTGTGACCTTCATGCTTCACTCAAAATTGCCGCAGGAATCGGAGATCATTCTCGTAAAATAACCGAATATCATTGATCCCGTAACGAATCATCGCAATCCGCTCGATCCCGAAGCCGAATGCCCAACCGGTCCATTCCTCGGGATCATAACCGACGTTCTCAAACACTTGCGGATGCACCATGCCGCAGCCGGCAATTTCCAGCCATTCCTTGCCCATTTTCCGAACAAGGGGACTCGAAAAGTCGATCTCAAAGCTCGGCTCGGTGTAGGAGAAATAGTGAGGACGGAATCGGAGCTGGACTTCTTTCCCCAAGACCTCGCGAAAAACCGATGTCACCGTCCCTTTGAGATCGCTTACCGTCACGTTGCGGTCGACATACAGCCCTTCTATCTGCTGAAACGTCGGATTGTGCGTCGCGTCTGCGGTGTCGCGTCGATAAACCCGGCCCGGGACAATAATTCGGATGGGCGGGCGCTGCTGCTCCATAACCCGAATCTGGACCGACGAGGTATGCGTTCGCAGCAGCCGTGAGAACGGGCCGTTCCGGGCATCGGTCGTTTGCTGTTGCGGATCGAGATAGAAAGTGTCTTGGGTATCTCGTGCCGGATGGTCCGGCGGGGTGTTCAATGCGTCGAAGCAGTGATATTCATCCTCAATTTCAGGACCGTCTGCGACGACAAAGCCGAGACGTCGAAAGCTTTTGACAATATGATCGGTGACCTGAGTTAACGGATGCAATTTCCCGAGGGCGCGCCGCCGGCCCGGGAGCGTGAAATCGGTCGGTTCCTGAGGAAGGGCCGCCTGCTCTTCAAGTTGCGCCTTGCGCTCGCTAAGCAGGTTTTCCAGTTCCGTCTTGGCTTGATTGATCCGCTTGCCTGCTTCGGGGCGCTCCTCTTTGGAAAGGGAGCCGAGCTGTTTCAGAAGTGCCGTAAAGCGACCTCGCGACCCCAGGTAGCCGACACGCGCCTCTTCAAGCGCCTTGAGATCTTTGGCTGCCTCCAAGGCCTCGCGGGCTTCCTCTTTCACCGGGTCAATCTGGTCAAGAAACGACATAAACGGTAATGCCTGATACGGCTCGCCGACGTGAGCCGGCCGGATGAAGACGAAAAAACGGGCGCCTTACGTTCAAGACAGCCCGTTTCCAACCAAAACGCTACTTCAAGACTTTCTCGGGGCCCTACTTTTGGGTGCAGGCTAAGCTTACGAAAAAACGTTAATTGGCCTTGCTTTTGAGGCCGTCCTGGGCTGTCTTGATCAGCTCATTGAAGGCTGCCGGGTCTCTGGCTGCGATATCTGCCAGGACTTTTCGGTCAAGATTGACATTGGCGGCCTTCAATCCTTCCATGAATCGACTATAGGTAAGGCCGGCATCGCGGGTGGCGGCATTGATACGGGTTTGCCAAAACTGTCTGAAACGACGCTTTCTGGCGCGGCGGTCCCGATAGGCATACTGGCGACCATGGTCGAGGGCATCCTTCGCGTAGCGGTAAAGCTTCGAGCGCCGCATGCGGAAGCCCTTCGCCGCATGGACCATCTTCTTTCTTCGTTGTCTTGAAGCCGGAGCGTTTGTGACTCGCATAGTATTCGGTTCGCTTCCTTAATGACTCAGCTTAAGTCGATTTTCCTCTGCGCCTCGATTCTTGTTCCAACCGGCCTTAGCGGGCTCCAAACGGAAGGTTCTTCTTAATGCGCTTTGCGTCCGAGGGGTCAATCTGCACCTCGGAGCCCAAACGGCGCCGGTGTCTCGCATCCTTTTTGCGCAAAAGGTGGCGCTTGCCGGCGTGGTTTCGCATGACCTTCCCATTGGCGGTGATCTTGAACCGCCTCGCTACCGATTTCCGCGTCTTTGTAAGTCTAGGGCGTCGCATAAAAGTCAAATCCTCTATTACAAGGAATCATAATCTAGGTGGCGCCGATCCGGAAAGCAAGGGGGAAAATTTATCGGCATGCCTCCTGAGTCCCCTTCCATTGCTTTCGGCCTAGGGGGAATGCCATACCCTTACTCCTTTCCAGACTCTAAATGTTCAATTTGTAAAACGCCAACTTACCAATGACGGCGACGGGGCGTTTTCCTTGGGCCCAATAAGGACGATTGCGAAGGGCATCGAAATGCGTCGCGCCTTCCGCGAAGTCCGGCAAATGCTCCGGCCGATTGTACATGGTTCGGGCAATCGTGAGCGCGACCTTGAAGTCTTCCTTATCGTGGAATTTGCGAATCAACTGCTCCGGCGTGGTCTGATTGAGGCAGGAAAAATGGCGTTCCCGCTTCACCACGGCCAAGGGACTTACCCCCCATTTATCGGCTCGGGTGCGGATCACTTCCGCAACCGCTGTCATCGCTTTCGGTCCCTCGCCCCATGCCTCCGCCATAAGGACAGCGGCAACCACCTTTTGCCCGTAAGTCACCCCCTGTGTCGGGGCTGTCGCCAACAGGGGCAAAAGCAAGCAAAGTGCCTTCGTTAAAGCCCTTACTTTCACAGATAATCTATAGCGATTTTGGCGGGGAAATGCAACGATTTTTGGAGGCATTCGCCATTAGAGTCAATGGGGGGCGAGAGGACAGTATATCGGATCTCGTATCCGAGAGAAACGGGCTGGTGGGAACGATGAAATTGTGTCGATTGAAAGACCGTCAAGGGAATATTCGGATCGGCGAGGTCCGGGATAACGAACGAATCCTTGAATATCCGAGACGCCCGGAAAAGGGGAGCACGCTTGAGCAAGCGGCCTTGGAGCTGGGAGGTAAGGCGCGGGCCGACGGTCGCTCGGGAAGGGAGATGGAATGGCCCAGCCACAAGCGAGGCGAGGTGACGCTCCTTGCACCGGTCGATTATCAAGAGGTGTGGGCCGCGGGGGTGACATATCTTCGTAGCAAGTCCGCGCGAATGGAGGAGTCGGATTTTAGCGCTTCGGCCTATGACCGGGTCTACGAGGCGGCTCGCCCGGAGCTCTTTTTCAAAGCCCAGCCTGAAAAAGTGGTCGGCCCG
Organism: Verrucomicrobiota bacterium; assembly: GCA_018610125.1. GTDB lineage: Bacteria > Verrucomicrobiota > Verrucomicrobiia > Limisphaerales > JAHEOI01 > JAHEOI01. The sequence goes on along the minus strand of JAHEOI010000372.1, from coordinate 7,355 downwards.
TGGGAGGCGGTCGGTATCCGCCATGACGCCGATTGGAGCGTTCCGGAGCCGGAACTGGCCATCTTTCTGAGCTCGGGAGGCGAAATGCTCGGGTGTACCATCGGGAACGACATGAGCTCGCGGGACATTGAAGGGGAGAATCTCCTTTATCTGCCGCAGGCCAAGGTGTACGACCGTTCCTGCGCGTTGGGCCCGTTCCTGGCGCTGGAAACGAGTGAGGCCGCGATCCGGGAGTGGGAAATCCACCTGCGCATTCTTCGGGGGGAGACCGTCGCCGTCGAGCTCGAGACGAGATTGGCACAGATCAAGCGCCCGTTAAGCGACTTGATCGATTATCTCTTCCGGTGTCAGCGGTTTCCAAACGGCGTCATCTTGTTGACCGGCACAGGGCTGGTGCCACCGGACGATTTCACACTTCAAGAAGGGGATCGCGTCCAAATCGACCTTTCCGGGGTCGGACAGCTTGAAAATCCGGTCGTGGTGGTTTGACCCAATTTTTGACTTTTTTGGGTTGGGTTCTTCGGTACTGCCATGTATCGTTTTCACTAGGGTCGATGTCGACGCCATTCAGGCATCAATCTTGGCGGAGGTGCCGAGTCCGAAATAACAAAATAATTATGGCTGATTTAACTGGAAATCTTTTAGTAGCGCAATCAGGTGGGCCGACCGCTGTAATCAATGCGAGTCTGGCCGGCGTAGTTCAGGAGGCGGGTAAGCACGAGGGGATTGAGGAAATTTACGGCAGCCGAAACGGCGTGCTCGGGATCCTGAATGAAGATTTGATCGATTTTAATGAGGAAAAGGCAAGGGCGATCGATAACCTCAAGTACACTCCGGGAGCGGCGTTAGGGACCTGTCGCTACAAGCTCGATTTCAAAAAGAAGCCCGAGCAAGCGGCCAAGGATCTTGATCGGTTATGCGAGGTCTTGGAGGCGCATAATATCCGATACTTCTGTTATATCGGAGGGAATGATTCGCAGGATACCTCCAATAAGATCCATCAGCATGCCGCGGAGCGAGGCTATGAGCTCCGGGTGATCGGGGTCCCGAAGACGATCGACAACGATCTCCCGAATACGGACCACTCCCCGGGCTTTGGGTCGGTGGCCAAATACAACGCGACAACGATTGCCGAGATCGGTAAGGATGTCGGGAGCATGGCCAGCGACCAAGGAATGTGCTGTTTGGTCGAGGTGATGGGGCGTTCGGCAGGCTGGATTGCCGCCGGCACCGTCCTGGCTCGTCGGAATCCCTCCGATGCTCCCCACATTGTCCTGGTACCAGAGATTCCGTTTGATCAAGAAAGCTTCCTTTCCCGGGTGAAAGCGGTCACGGATACCCATAATTATTGCGTCGTCGTGGTCGGCGAGGGAATCAAGGACGCTCAAGGAGAAGAGATCGGCGTCGATAAGACCCGGGTCGATGCTTTCGGACATCCGCTCTTGTCGGGGGCTGCCGAGAATTTGGGCGAGATTGTCGAAGAGAAGCTTGGCACGAAAACGCGGACGGCCAAGCTTGGCTACGCGCAGCGGGCCGCGGCCCACTTCGCAAGTCAAACCGACATTGATGAGGCGGTTGCCTGCGGTCAAGCGGCGGTCCGGGGTGCTGTCGAAGGTAAGAGCGGCTACATGATCAAGCTTGTGCGGGGACAGAACGATCCCTATGAATGCCACACCGAGCTGCACGACCTCAACGAGATCGCCAATCAAGAGAAGCTGGTCCCTCGGGAATGGCTCTCCGAAGATGGGTTCCTGCCAAATGAGCAGTTTATCGCGTATGCGGCGCCGCTGATCCAGGGTCAGCCCAAGCTGCCCCTCGAAGGGGGCCTGCCCAAGTACGTTGTGCTTGAAAATTATTCCGTTGAAAAGAAGCTCTTGGTCAAAAGCTAGCGAAGCGCTACCTCAAATCGACGAGAACGCTGGACGGACGCTCGAGAGCTTCCAGCGTCGTCGATGAAGCCTCATGCCGACAATCACGGTAGAGAACTATGTGAAGCAGATCTACCTGGCGGCTCAGGAAATCGGTCGTCCGGAGGTGCCCATGGGGAAAGTCTCTGCCGCTCTGGGGGTGGTGCCGGGCACAGCCACCACCATGATCAAGTCGCTGGCCAATCTCGGATTGGTCCAGTATGAGCCTTGGGTCGGGGTGCGCCTCACGGAAAAGGGAAGAAATCTCGCCCTTCAAGTGCTTAGGCGTCACCGTCTCATCGAGATCTTCCTAGTGGAGGTGCTCAAGATGGATTGGACCGAGATCCATGAGGAAGCCGAGAAGCTGGAGCATGTCATTTCGGACCGTGTCCTTGAGCGAATCGACGAAGTCTTGGGGCATCCGACAGAAGATCCTCATGGCGATCCGATCCCAACGGCCGACGGGCGATTAATCGATCGCAAGCTCGAGAGCTTGGTCGGCTGTGACGTCGGGGAGCGGGTTAGAATTGCCCAGATTGCCGACCAAGATCCCGACTTTCTTGGGTTTGTCCATAATTTCGGCCTTGTGCTCGGCACCGAGCTGGAGGTTGAGGACCGTAATACAGCAGCGGATTCCATTACTCTTGGCTTTACGAACAATCGTTCCATTACGCTTGGGACGACCGCTGCGGCAAAGATTTTCGTTGAAAACGCAAGCTCAGGCTAGTTAAATCAAATCCGATTAAAGTTATGAAAAACGCAGTCACCATTTTGTTTGTCATCGGAGGCATTGGTCTTTCAGCGCATCTCGGACTGGCGCAGGCTCCCAAGAAGACAATGTCGAGCAAAGCGCAAAGCAAGTACAGCTACGGGATCGGCTTTGAGCTCGGAAAGAGTTGGAAGGAGCGCGGTGTTCGGGTTGAGGACATGGATTTCCAGAGCTTGATTCAAGGGATTCAAGACTCGTTAAGCGGCAGCTCCCGTTTGCTTCCTCAGAAGGAGACGCGTGCGGCAATGAATGAGTTTCGGACGGTCATTAGCAAGCGCGCGCAAGCTCAGAAAAAAAAGGCCGCCAAGATCAATAAGGCCAAGGCGAAGCAGTTCCTTAAAAAGAACAGGTCGAAAGAGGGGGTGAAGACCCTTTCGAGCGGACTCCAGTACAAGGTCTTGAAAAAGGGCGATGGCGAGACTCCCAAGCGTTGGGACAAGGTGAAGGTCCATTACCGAGGTAAACTGTTGGATGGGACAGTCTTTGACAGTTCTTACGAGCGTGGCAAGCCTTCCACCTTTGCCGCGAATCGGGTTGTCAAAGGATGGACTCAGGCGCTTACCCGCATGAGCGTCGGTGGAAAGTGGCGTCTTTTTATCCCGCCCGAGCTCGGATATGGGGAAACGGGAAAACCTCCTCGGATCGGTCCCAATCAAGCCCTGATCTTTGATGTCGAGCTCCTTGGAGTGAACCGCCAAGAGCCGGTGACCAGCGATATCATCAAGGTCCCCTCCAAGGAAGAACTGGAGAAGGGGGCCAAAGTTGAGGTCATCAAAAAGGATGAGGTAGAGAAGCAGAAGAAGGAGCAGGAGGAAAAGAAGAAGAAAAAGGAAAAAGAGGAGTAAAAGCGGTCTTCCCGCCTCACTTGATAGGGACGCTGTCCTCGGCGTCCCACACTTCATTCCGCTTCCCCCCTTGATAGGGACATCGTCCTCGATGTTCAAGAGCGGGAACGGCAGTGCGGCGTACCGTCGCTACCGCTTATGGCAACGGCTCTGTCTTCCGGGATCGCCCCTCAAACCGACAATACGATCGATACCCGGCCGATTTGGCCATTTTGACCGCCTCTGGGAATGCCATGCCGACCTCGGAGGCATTATGAGCATCCGAGCCAAACGTCAGCCCGATTTCCCGCCGAAAGGCCTTTTTTAAAATAAGGAGGCTCGGATACATTTCGCCACAATCCTTGCGCAGACCCGCCGTATTAATCTCGATCGCCGTGTCGGTCGCCTGAGCGGCATCGAGAAAACGGCCAATGTCAGGGGTGAGATCCCTGTTTGGATAATAGCGGAACTTCTTACAGAGGTCCGCGTGACCGATGATATCGAAGAGCTTGGTATTGACGGCCTGGGTTAGCCAATCGAAGTAGGTTCCCCACACTTCGTCCGGATCGCGTCGCTCCCACTCGTCGATCTGATTGGGATTATCGAGTGCCCACGTGCTCGAGACATAGTGGACCGACCCGATCACGTAGTCCCACGGGTGACGTCGGACAAGCTCGCGGATCCAGTCTTCTTGTCCCGGGAGGAAATCGATCTCAAGAGCCAAGCGAATCGTCAAGCTTGGGTGATCGGTCTGGGCTTGCTTCACTTGGCGGATATATTCCTCCAATTCATCGGCTTTCATCCGCCAATCGTCGAAGTCGTCGCGTGCCATCGGACTATGATCGGAAAACCCGATCTCGCTGAGCCCGACCTGCTTTGCCTGCGCGGCGTATTCGGTCGGCTCGCCGGTTGCATGACGGCAAAGAGGGGTATGCATGTGGTAATCCGGTGGCATTGGCATAGCCTGATCGTTCTTTTTTGGACCGAAGCGTAACGGCTCGAGACATTCGATTCAATCGAAGTTGGATGCAAGAATGGCTTGAAACGAGTAGGGTGTATGCGAGCGAAAAGCGTTAGCTATGCCGAACCAAGCTCAAGAACAACACGGTAGAAGCGTCTACATTCATGTGCCGTTTTGTGCGCACAAGTGCGCTTACTGCGCATTTTACTCGCATCTTCCGGATCGGGCCACCGTCGATCGGTTCGTCTCGGCACTGATCCAAGAGATGGAGTGGATCGGAGAGGGGCTTGCACCAAGAACGGTCTTCTTTGGAGGCGGGACGCCGTCGATTTTGAACCGACGTCAGTGGCAGCGAATCATGAAAGCCATGGATCGTCTGGGCTGGCTGGGAGCAGAGGAATGGACTGTCGAGTGCAATCCGGCGACCGTTTCAAGCGACAAGGCAAGGCTTTTCAGAGATTATGGCGTCAACCGGATTTCGATGGGAGTGCAGTCGCTCAATGAAGCCCTTCTCGAGCGCTTGGGGCGAATTCACACCCGGAGCATGGTCTTTGACTCGTTCAACACATTGCGGGCGGCCGGCTTTGACAATATCAACCTGGATCTCATGTTTGGGATCCCTGAACAGAGTCTCGAAATCTGGCGAGAGACATTGGATGAAATCCTTGCCTTCGAGTCGGAGCACCTCGCTTGTTATGAGCTGACGTACGAAGACGATACCCCCCTGCTTGCAGACCTCAGGGCCGGACGCGTGACCATCGACCAGGAGTTGAACGAACAGCTCTACGATGAGCTCCTCCAAAGGCTGGCGCGGCATGGCGTGATGCAGTATGAGGTCTCCAATTTTGCCCGGACTTCGACACCCTTTGCGACGCACCTTGGCAATGGCGAGATCCCGGATAAGGCGTGCCGGCATAACATGAACTATTGGCGCGGTGGGGAGTATTATGCGTTGGGGCCGAGCGCAGCCGGTTATGTCAATGCCGAGCGGACACTAAACTACGCCAATACGGAAATTTATTGCCGGGAAATCGAGCAAGGCCGGTGGCCGGTGGATTACCGAGAGATCCTTTCTCCTTTGGCGAGGGCCGGCGAGGCAGCCGCGTTTGGCTTGCGAATGAATGCCGGTTGGCCCTATGAGCAATTCAGGCGCACGACCGGTTTCGATCTGGAAACACATTGGGGATCGACAATCGAGTACCTCGTGCGAATTGGCTGGGGTGCTCGAACCGCGGAAGGGTTTCGCCTGACCTCACAAGGGATCCGGTTTGCCGATGCAGCAGGCGCGGAATTCTTGATCTCAAAGGAGGAGGAGTGCGCCATGGAAGAGCGCGCTTGTTTCAAAACCGCCGATGAATGTCGATAAAAGCCGCGGACGCTTCGCGCCCTTCGCGGGCAAACTCCCCGTCTTTCTTGCCCCTCTGAAATCGCGATCACCCTTGAATTCATGCCCGTCGAATGTTCGGCAACGCTTCGCCGGCGCTATTCCTGAAACGAAGATTCCCCCTTGGCCCGCTCGCTCCCTTCCGAGTAAGCTTCCTCTTCCGTCAAGGCCTTCCAGCGCTCGTTATCTTGTTTCCAAAGCTCTTGGGCCCAATCGTGGGCCATTAGCGTAATGCCGGTATCCAGCTCCTCCATCCCTGAGGCCTCCCGATACCCCTTTTCATACTGGGTAATCAAGGCCGTCTCGCGGGCATCCTCCAACAGCTCAGTCAACTTGGTTTCGTAATAGGACTCCTCGTCGCCTTTCGATTCTTCGACCTCAAGCTCTTCAAGCAATGTCGCCCCCCAATCAGCGCCTTCTTCTTCCCGTGTTCTTGGAAAGTGCTCCCATAGCTTGTTCTCCAACTCGTTTCTGAGCTCTTCGTAACTGTTCATACCGTAACCTTGATTGGTCCTGCTTGAACCGTCCATATCAAACAATCACCACGGCGCGGTTTGACTTGGCCCACGGTCCTGCCGATCGCTGCAAAAGCTCCTGTATAGAAAGCCCTGACCCCGCCCTCTCCCATCCGATGGGAGAGGCTATGGGACAGCCGCCCAAGATATCCTCGGGCTGATGCGGATGCGCCGAAGGTTTCGGAGAAGTGAGATCGGTGACTTGAAGGGAGCGCCTAGGCCAAGTTTACGCGAAGATGGGGTGAAATAGGCTCGTCGGTCGATGGCGAGATGACCTTCTGGGTCCGGGCCACCGGGGCCCAATCCGGGTGCAATTTTTCCTTGCGAATATGGAGTCTCCTTCGCATAATGAAAGTGGTTTGGCACGAGCGGGTGCGCTTATGGTGGAATTGGCAGACACGCTACCTTGAGGTGGTAGTGGGGCAACCCGTGCAGGTTCGAATCCTGCTAAGCGCACCATCTTCAATTTCCCGGCACACAAGGAGTTACGACTCACGCGACTACGGATGAAGGCTCGAATAGTCACGGATTAGTAACGTGGCAGCCGATTTTGCCACCCGTTTTCTCTGGGCTTTACCTCGAAAGTATCGCCGAAGTAACATCCCGGACGTGAGCGATGAGACCCAATTCCCGATCCGGATGAAGCGCGGCGGTAACGTCGTCAAAATCTACCGGGCGTTCCAGAAGGGCCGGGAGGGATACATGCTCGACTACCACGTCGGAAGCAAACGGAAACAGCAACGTGTGTCCCGGCTACCGGAGGCCAAAAGCAAGGCCAACGAGATCCTGACCAAGATGCAGCACGGAGAAATCGAGGTCTTGACCCTCAAGGATAAGGACAAAGCCGAATACGTCCAGGCCAAGGGAGCTTTGAAGTCCGTCGGGGTTTCCCTCGAGACCGCATGCAAGGAATACGCCGAGGCGGTCGAAATTTTGGGCTCAACGTCGATTTTGGAGGCCGCGCGGTATTACGCCAAGCGTCACCCCCAGAATCT
>JAHEOI010000371.1 GCA_018610125.1 Verrucomicrobiota bacterium | reverse complement strand
TCCGGAGCTTTTTGACGTCACCCTTTGCACCGCATCCGCCAATGTCGGAGATTGTAACGGAGTCGTTTCAATTCGATGCCGGCAACTATCGCACCAATGTCCTGAAGGAATTAAGAATTATCGTAGCCAATCTATCGCAACAGGAATATTCTTCTTTAAAGGAATACAATGATGCATTGCAACCCGTCATCACCAACCTTGTCAAATCAAGGGACTTTTCTTACAGGAAGCTTTTAAGGGTACACAGGCATGAGGAACGGTTCCGGTTTGACCAACGGGTTGTCAGCGCCTCGTCACCACCGTTAAAATTCAAGCCGGGATACCTGAAATTAAACAATTATACTGGGAGCATTGTTAACAATGCACACACGCCCGATAGCGACATAATAGATGTCGATCTTATCGTCCAGGAAAGCGTTGCCAGTGTCTACGGCAAAGACTCCGACTTCAGTGACATTGAGCACACCTATGAGACCATTGCCAGGATGCCGGAGTATTCCCAAGCGGTCACCGGGATGCTGACCTTGGATGGCACTCGTTTGCCCGGGGTCAAGCCGGAAGGGTTGTCGGGAACCGATTTTCACATCGACAAGGGCAAGCTGGAGACCATCCTTCAGAAGAAGCATTCCAGCATTCGCTATACGGTAACGCCGACGTTCCCGGGGTTTTACACCCTCCGATTGCACAATCCCGCGGACACCTCAACGTTTCTCACTGCCGTCATGAGTCGGGAGAAGAATCCGAGGATGCTCGTGGTCGCCCATGGCGATCTCCGAAAGGGCAAATTCAACGCGGGCGGGATTTGGCTGTATCGGGAGGGGCAATCCACGCCCGATTGGATGATCGATGTGGTCCAAGAGGGAATGCTCTTCAAGAAAAGACGTATCGAGCTCTACAATGTCTTATACCTTCAAGCCCATGACCAGGTCGAACAGGAAGTCTTTGCGTTTGATGCGGACAATTTCTATCAGGTGCAGGACTACCGAACGGGCGAGCTTTACCGCGGCGGTGAATTTGTCAAGGAGTTGGGGGCCGCCCAAAAAACCGGGAGACAATCACTGATTTACAGGATCTGGATCATTCCATTGCTTCTACTGCCGATGGTATTCCTCTATTGGGCTTACCGCCGGATTCGGCCCATGGATCCCGAGACACTCGAGCGCTTTGAAAAGCGCTGGGGCAACCGAACCTGAACGCCATCGGTAATGATGCAAATTGAGGCCCCAAAAAAGGACGCGTCCCTTTCCGCCCAATTCACGTGGGCCCGCTGAGGACAGCGGGCCGACCAAGCGCCTTACAGGTGCCATGGATCCCGTTTGGGACGAGTCAACAGGTCGTTTGCCTCCGCATCATTCACGAACTGTTCCTTATCCGGATCCCACCGCAGCTCTCGCCGCAGCCGGTAACCGATATTGGCCAAATGGCAGATCGAGGCCGAGCGGTGTCCGATCGCGACATCGGCAATCGGCCTTTCTCGGCTCCGCACGCAATTAAGCCAATTCTCCATATGGCTCCCTTCGGGATCCTCCAGGTGGACATCATTCGGCCCCAGCGGCTCCTCAATAATTGATTGAGGCTCGGAGGTGAGCTCACCTCGGTCCACATGGATCCGGCCTTCCGTGCCTTCGAACGTGGCACCGCTCGGGCCTCCATGAAACATTTCAATGCCATCGGCATAGACAAACTTCAATCCGTGGTCGCTGTCGTCTTCCGGCGGGATAACACGGACGGGACCGCTCCTATCCATGTCGAGTGCCCATTGAGCGATATCGAAGTGGTGCGCTCCCATATCGGCGAGACCGCCGCCGCCGAACTCGATATAACGGCGCCAATTCGGGAAGTGGTTATGGACCCCTTTTGGACAAAGCGCTTCGTGATAGCCGCGAAAGGCTGCCGGCCCCACCCACATGTCCCAATCGACCCCCTTCGGGACCGGTTGAGTCGGCAGATCACAATGAACGGGAGAGCTCCCGACTCCGACACGCACTCGCTTCACCTCGCCGATCCGGCCACTGCGGATCAGCTCGGCTGCCTTACGAAACTTACCGCCATACTCGGTGCGTTGCTGACTTCCGGTTTGAAACACAATTTCGTTTTGCCGGGCCGCATTGACCATAGCTCGGCCTTCGTGGATCGTATGAGAAAGCGGTTTCTCACAATAGATATCCAAGTTGGCTTGCGCCGCTTGGATTGCCGGGATGGCATGCCAGTGGTCCGGAGTACCGATCACGACGGCGTCCAGATCGTCCCGGGCCAACATTTCCCGGAAGTCGTTGTAACCGTCGCAGCCTTGGTAGCTCCCGAAACCTTTCTTATCGGCATAAGTCGGGTTGACCATTTGATCAATGGCATGCTGCCGTCGTGCGGTGCTGACTTCACTGACGGCAACGACTTCCACCTCGCCCTGATTAAGGAGCTGGCGCAATAAAGTGCGACTGCGTTTTCCCATGCCGACAAAGCCAACCGTGATTCGGTCATTCGGGCTCGCCGCCCACGTCGATTGCATGGCGGACGAAACAAGGTAAGGAGCCGCGGCACTCATGCCCAAGCTGCCTTTTAAGAAATTCCGTCGGGTTAAAATCCGTTTTGGGCTCATGCAAGAGAGGGTCTCAAAGACCGCGACTCGATGCAATCCAATTTGAATCACCTACCCTCGGTATCAAGGGAGAATGTAAGCGGGCCACTGGACGGTCGCCTCGCAGCCGGCTTCCTCTCCCCTTTTGAAGGGGTGAGAGTGAGAGTGAGAGTGAAAGTGAAAGGGGGGGAGGAAAAGTGACCGTGCGACCTCCGGGAGAACGTCCCTATCAGCGAGGCGTAGACAGGAAACGTTGAATGCAACCAAAGGTCTTGTTTAGCCGCATGCTTCGAATGGTCTGAGGCAACGCCTCGCTAGCTATTCTTTCATCTTCGTGTCGATCGTAATGGTCACGGGCCCATCATTGGTTAACGTTACCGTCATATCCGCGCCGAACTCGCCGACTTTGACATCGCGACCGAGCTTTTCGGAGAGCTTGTGTACGAATCTTTCATAGAGAGGGATAGCGGTATCCGGTTTCGCGGCACGGGTATACGACGGGCGATTTCCCTTTTTTGTGCTCGCGTGCAGTGTGAACTGGCTTATCACCAAGGCATCGCCGGAAACATCTTGGATGGAATGGTTCATCAAGCCGTTTTCATCGTTAAAGATTCGAAGCCGAACGATTTTCCCGGTCAGCCATTCGATATCCTCATCCGTATCGGCCTCCTCGATACCGACCAGGACCACAATTCCGGTTCCAATCGCACCTCGGACTTCCCCGCCGATCGTCACCTTGGCTTCGGATACCCTTTGTATTACCGCTCGCATGGTTTTTTGGCTAAGGGTCTGTCAAGAAATAAGTGTGCCATTTGGCGGGAGCGCCACCGAGCCAGATGCAAGGCGCGACGAGGGCGCATCCCAGAGCGGGCTGTAACCGAGG
>JAHEOI010000370.1 GCA_018610125.1 Verrucomicrobiota bacterium | reverse complement strand
GCACCGGCTCCGCTGACCGTCTGCGCTCCGACCGCAAGGAAGCATCGCTCCACACCACCCATGTTAACCGTCCCGTCACACGCCGTCAGCGTGCCCACCTGTCGGCGCTCGGTATTGCAGATGACGACTTCCTCGCCATCAGGTCTACATCGACTGTAATCCTCCTTTATCACCTGTCGATCGGGGTAGCATTCCAGTTGCAAGCGATCCGAGCATTCGCATCTCACCTTGAACGTTGGGTGGCTAGGCATATCGTAACAGTTCGAAGCGGCGCCGACCGTTTGGATGCCAGCCGGCATCAACGCCACGAGCAGAACCGGAACCAACCAGGCGGCAACAAGCTGATGTATTTTTGTTTTCATATGGTGCTTTTGTGTTTAATATTGTATGTTTTCCGTTCTCGATAATAATTATCCACATTACACGATTCGGACAAAAAAGCGAGAAAAAAATAAACGCTCGGCAGAAGATTGCCGACCTTACCGCCGCGGCAGGATCGGCTTGTTTTTTTGCGACAACTCACTTGCTGAAGGAAGCCGATGATGTGTTACATTGAACCAGATCAGCAGAGGTTGGCCATTTTGCTGAGGATTTGACCTCTTTTAGCGGGTTGGCCACCGAGAAGACCGGGCCGGGTTGAGGCCCCGCTTGGCTGGAGATACGGAATAGAAGGTGAAGGCTATGAAAAGGCCAAAAACCATTTCGGGTTTAGACAGGCTCGGGAACGGACTCGCGATTGGGGCGATTGCGGCGCTCCTGCCATGGGTGGCAGGGTGCCAATCAGGGAACTTCGACCCCGCGCCAATCGAGCAGTCGAAATCAAATCGGTCCAATGATCGCGGTGAACCGCCTCCCAAGCCGACCCTGGATCGCCGCGTCTTCGCTTACACTGAGACTGTCGCGGCCGACAAGGACACATCCGAGCCAAAGGGTAAAGCAAGCCGTTCCGGCGGTCAGAACCGCCCCCCCTCCGACCTCGATCTTTCCCCCAAAGTTCAAACGGTGCTCGAGCTTGTTCAATCAAATGCGACCGAAGCAGCGTTGCTGAATCAGGTCACCAACAGCGGAACGAGTTATGACCTAAACGTGGAAGAGATCCTCTATCTGCACGACAAGGGCGTCCCGAAATCCGTTATCGAAGCGATGCGGTTCGCTAAGACGAAAAAGAGGTCAAAAGGCCTCACGAATCAAGACTGGGCTACCTCCTCTTCGGTAACCAATCTCCAAAGCCGGTTACGCAATCTTGCCCCTTCCACCAATGAAGCCGCACAGGGACGGGCACCATCCAGTGCAAGCTATTCGGAATCCGCCGAGTCCACCAAGGAAGAACCGGTCATCATTAAAGACCGGCGATTTTATCGATACCTTGTGCCGTATGGCCAATGGCACCGAACCGAGCGCTACGGCGCCTGCTGGAAGCCGTCGGTCACCCTGATCCGATCGGACTGGCGTCCTTATCATGACCGCGGACGCTGGCTCTACACCGATTACGGATGGTACTGGCAATCGGATTACCCTTGGGGATGGATTACCTTCCATTACGGCCGCTGGTACGATCATCCCAAACGCGGATGGCTTTGGAAACCGGGCGATACATGGGCACCGGCTTGGGTCGCCTGGCGGTCCGGACCGCCATATTGCGGCTGGGCGCCTCTACCTCCCCGAACCCACTATCGGCCCCAACAAGGCCTCTGTTATCGCGGCAAGCCTCTGGACCGGCATCACTCCTTACCGCTCTCACCACGGGCATACACATTTCTCAAATCCGATTATCTAACCCGGCGTCATTTCCATTATCATGTTGCCTCCCGCCATTTGAGGGATTCAATTTACCGGCTCACTCGCCCGCATTATCGCTTTGAGCATCGACGCGAACGGATCGTGGCAAATCACGGCATTGACCCCGACGCGGTCACACCGGATCGGGGTGACCATCCGGCAAGAGTCCAAGTTCGTGACCTGACGGAAGCGGGAGATTATGTCAAGCCGGGCCACATTGAGAGGCGAGACGGTCAATTGGTGGTTTACCGCGGCACGATTGAGCATCGACCTCCGCCGCCAAAAACCCCGGTAAAACAAAAGCGAACGGGCACACACGTGACATCCTCGAAAGAATCCCCAACCGACCAGCCCGAGGAGGTGACCAAAACCGCTTCCCAAGGCCAGTCACCGCCGAGGCAAGAGAAGGAGACGCCCTCCCGGCGACTCGAAAGGCGCTTGCAGCGGATCGTCGAGGAGGCGCCTTATCGGGAAAAACGTCGCGGTGAACGTCGCTGGACCACCCGCCGAACCCATTACCGGAATGGAAACCTCTCCCCCGCAGGCGAACGCGATAAACAAGCCATCGTCCGCGATTCCGATCCGGAAAGAGAAGCCGACAACAACCGATCCCTACGCAACGCTTCGCGACATCGCTCGCTACGGCGCGAATCCGACCCGGCCCGCCGAGCTCGCCTGAATCGCCATTCACAAAGGGACAACGACCGACAAAGGGACAACGACCGAACCGGATCAGCCCGATCGCAAACATCACCCAGTCGGCGCGCCTCCTCCACAAGCGCAACCCGCTCCTCATCCTCGGTCCGTTCCTCGGAATCGTCGATTACTTCGAGCTCCCCGACAGAGGCCCCAAAGCCGGCGCGGCAGTCGTCACCCGCACGGAACAGCCGTAGTAGCAGCACGAGAAGCAGCAGCAATGACTCCGATAACGGAGACAATCATGAACCATCGGAGGTGGGCCGGTCCCCTGTACGGGGCTCCGACCCGGATCGAAGGCGCTAGCGAGGCGTTGCCTCAGACCAGTCGAAGCATCCGGTTAAACAAGAGCCTGGGTTGTATTGAACGCTTCCTGTCTATGCCGACATTTTACGAATGCCAACGTTGTACCGCATGCTGTCGCTGGCCCGGTGAAGTCAAGGTCAGCGATGAAGAGATTCGCCAATTGGCCGACTTCAAGGGGATGACCGAGGCCGAGTTCATTCAAGCGTACACGCGTATCCGGCAGGACCGACAAGGCTTGGCGCTGATAGAAAAGGAGAACCGGGAATGCATTTTCCTGGAGGGAGCCGAGTGCACTGTTCAACCGGTCAAGCCGCAACAGTGTCGGGACTTCCCGAACATCTGGAGCTCTCCGGGATTTTGGAAGCTGTGCCAATCGATCCCGCGCGAGGTATCTCACGAAGAATATCGACGCCTCATCTATGAAGAAACGGGACGATCGGTTTGAGGCAATCTTCTCTGTTTCACCCTTTTGGCAGCTTCTCCCGATTCGCATTGCCCCGAAGGGCTACTTTTCCCCTTGGCAGGCCATTTTCCATTACCCAAGCGTCCACATGCCCCAAACAGCCAAAATCACGACCGCCACAAGCGCCAGTGCGATGCTACCACCAATCCCAAGGCGATAAGAATTCGGATCAAACGAACGAGAAGGCGTTTGCCGGTAGATCAAGACTTCAATCGGATTCGCTGCCAGCAGCCCAATTCGATGTACAGCGCGTCCTATCCCATGTTCGAATGCGCCAAATAAGCAGTCCACTCCCTCGACAACAGCCCACCGCAACCAACCTGCGGGGTAACGATAAAACCAATCCGTGTCCAGCACGATCTTTTTTTCGCCACCAAGCTGCCGACGCAACATCAAAAATCCTACAAACGTAAATAGTAACAACTGCAAGCTCTCTACAATATGGCCCATGGTGTAGGGCTTAAAATGCATCTCATACGGCAACCAGCCGTACAGAACCCCTGGGACAATCCCGAACCCAAGGCACAACGCTCCCCCAATGGCCATACCCAAAAACATATTCGTCGGAACGACCCGCTCAATCCGGGCCCCGGAATAGGAGCTCCCCCACGTAAAGTAGGGAAGCTTCAATCCGGTATGCAGGAAGGTACCGACTGCCGCCAGCATTAGAAGAAAATAGGCGCCTGAATAGCCGGCCTTGTCAGCTGCACTGACCACGATCGCCTTGCTGATAAACCCGTTGAATAGCGGAAAACCCGAAATCGAAAAGGCCCCCACCATGTAGAGACCGAACGACAGCCACATCATCCGTCCTATCCCCCCCAGCTCCGTTAACTTGCTCCTCCCTGTCGCATAGATCACGGCACCAGCCCCCATAAACAACAAGGACTTATAGAGAATATGACTGAAAGCATGCGCCGCCGCCCCGTTAATCGCCAGATCTGTCCCGATTCCAGCGCCGGCTACCATGTAGCCTACCTGACTCACAATATGGTAAGCGAGAATGCCACGGATATCATTTGCCAACACCGCGTAGACCACGCCGTAAAGGGCCATCATCACGCCAAAATAGACCAGAATCTCCCACCCGGGAAAGAGGCGGAGCAACAGATAGACAGCCGACTTCGTTGTAAACGCGCTAAGAAAGACCGAACCGGTTACCGTGGCCTTCGGATAACTGTCCGGCAGCCACGCATGCAGCGGTGGAATAGCGGCATTCACCGCCACCCCCAATAAGATAAACCAATTTCCCGCAGCTGCCTGGTCCGTCAACGCCGTGATACCGATCGTGCCGGCGGTCTGGAGACGCATCACGATACCGATCAACAAGAGGCTCCCACCGGTGATATGAACATAAAGGTACCGCCAGCCCGACGCCTGAGATGCTGTCGAGGCACGTTTCCAGATCAGAACGACCGATCCCAGCGCCATCAATTCCCAGAAAAAGAGCAGAGAAAGAAAGTCTCCCGCAAAGGTTACCCCGAGTGCACCGGCGGCATAAACCAGTGACGCGACGAGCTCCCCGGAATCCCGCACATGAAACCCGTAAATCCCGCCGATCAAGGTGATTAGGCTGAAGATCAGCCCGAAAACCCAGCTTAGTTGATCCACTTGACACAAGACCACCTCGTAATCGAGGAAATCAAAGGAGAGGCCCTGCCCATAAGAAAGCCGCGTGACACCAACCATTGCCGCCGCACTGAACAAAAGAAAAATGCTCGTCCGAGCACGGCGTGGCACCAATGGGAGAAGGGCCCCCCCAATCAAAAGAATAAGGGACGGAGGTAAGCTATGGCTTATCATAATAATCCTCCCGCTGCTGAATGATGGCCTTTCCGAGCTTCTTGGAGGCGACGACGATCAACCAACAGCCGGCGAAGCCGAACAGCGCCCAAAAACCTGGGATATAGTCCCACCAATGGGCGTGATGCGGATCCAGACCCGCATATTGCAAAGCAATCAATACAAGCGTCGTTATGATGATCGCTAATCGACCTGAATCGCGCATATTGTCTCTATCCTCAGCTCCGCTTCCCTCATCGTGTTCACGGTATTATCGAAGTTTGAACGGCCTCGACCAGATCAAAAAGTCCCAGCAAAAAATTCGGGGACACCCCAAACACCAGGGCCAATAACGCCGCCAAACAAAGCGGGACCACCATCCAAGGGGAGGCCTCGCCATATTTCGAAAACTTCTCTGACCGGTTAAAGAAAGCCCGATACACCACAGGGAAAAAATAGCCCGCATTCAAAAGCCCGCTGCCTAAGTAGACCGCCAATGCAACAGGGGAGCCGGCCTGAACAGCCCCGATACAAAGGAACCATTTACTCACAAAGCCGTTTACCGGGGGGATTCCCGCCAGACCGATTGCGCCGATCGTGAACGCCCCCATCGTCCATGGCATCGCCCGCCCCACTCCATCCAGCTCGGAAACGCGTTCCTTATGGACATGCACCAGGATGGCGCCGGCACAGAAGAAAAGCGTGATCTTCATGAAGGCATGCGTCGATATATGAAAGAGGCCCCCGGCCAATCCGGAAGGAGTAAGGAGGGCGGCCCCCAGGATGATGTACGAGAGATGTCCGACAGTCGAGTAAGCCAATCGACGTTTCAGATTGTCTTGGCGCATTGCTATGAACGAGGCAAGCAGAATGGTCGCGCCCGCCATAATGGCAAGCAAGAGATCCAAGCGATGCTCTCGCATCATATCCGGCCCAAAGACGTATCCCACGATCCGTATCACGCCAAAGACGCCCGACTTCACGACCGCCACGGCATGGAGCAAGGCACTCACCGGGGTAGGCGCTACCATCGCCGTAGGGAGCCAACTGTGAAGCGGCATTAAAGCCGATTTGACACCCACTCCGACCAGAAAAACCAGGAAAAGGGCCCAAGCGCGGAAGGAGCCAAGATCGGCACCGGCAAGGATTCCTCCCGGTTGGAAACGGACATCCCCCGTCATCTGGTAGACCCAGCCCGCCGCCAGAATAAGCAGAACACCGGCAGTGAGCGAATAGGCCAAATACTGTCGCCCCGCACGAATCGCTTCATCACTCTCTTGGTGAACAACCAACGGATAGGTCGAGAGCGTCAACAGCTCATAAAACACCACAAATGTAAGTAGATTCGCCGAAAATGCGATTCCCAATGTTGCGGAGAGACTCAGCGCAAAGCTCGCGAAGTACCGGGTCTGATTCCGCTCATGGTGGCATCGCATGTACCCGATTGAAAAAATCGAAGTCAAGATCCAAAGACTCGAAGCGATCGTGGCAAAGAACAGACCGAAGGGATCCGCGCGCAACGTCAAACCGATTCCGGGAGAGATCTCAAACAGCGTCGCCTCGATGATCATCCCTTGTTGGAGCCGATAGGCGATGCCCATCACGAGAGCGAACTTGGCCATTCCGGCAAGCAGCGTCCAAACTTCCCGCAAGTTGGGAGAGCGAGAGCTCGCCAATATCAGCGGGACCGCCGCCATCGAGCTCGCGACCGCCCAAAAAGGCAGATAGGAAGTTACCGTTTCAAAACCGCCCATATTCCTTATTGCGTCGGTTCCATCACGCTTGAATTTCCGGCACAATGGCCCGTAGCACGTTCTGAACAATCACCACATTGCCAAGCCCCAATGCCAGAACTCCGACTCCGAAGAGAAGCGTCGGCATCCACATCGAAAATTTCACCTCACCCCACGTCGGTTCTCCTGTCGGTCGCTCACCCATTTCGTTAATTGTCTCCTCCGAGGACGCCGAGGACCGAAGATAAATCCGTTCCAAAACGCCGAAGAAATAGACGGCATTCAGCAAGCTACTCAAGAGAATCGCCACCACATAAAACCAGTTCTCCCCGTCGAGCCCCCCTCGGATCAAGTACCATTTGCTGAAAAATCCGGCGGTCGGCGGCAGACCGATCATGGATATCGCCGCGACCGCAAACGCTCCGGAAGTCACCGGCATTCGCTTGCAGACTGATTTTTCCAAGCGGCGAATATCGGTATGGCCAAGCCGATGTGCAAAATTCCCGGCCACCAAAAAGAGCCCCGCCTTCATGCAGGCGTGATTCAACAAGTGAAGCAAGGCCCCGATGATTCCAAGCGGGGATGCCATTCCGATACCGACCCCGATATACCCGATTTGACCGACGCTACTATAAGCGAGCATCCGTTTGAGGTCGGTTTGTGCCACCGCCATGATCGAGCCCCAAAGAATACCCACCGCTCCGAGCATGCCGATGATTGTCACCAACGGCACGGTCAGATCCACCACTTCAGGCTCGATGACAAAAAAGAGAAACCGAATCAGGACATACGCCGCGACTTTCGTCCCGATGGGGGCTATCAATGAGGTGGCGGCGGAGGAGGCGTAGCTATAAGCGTCCGGAAGCCACCCATGAAATGGAAAGAGCGCCATCTTCACGCTGATCCCGGCAACCATCAAGATAACGCCCAACGTCAGTGATCGACTGGCAAGACCGATCTCGCCAAGGATCTTGGCGATATCCATCATGTTGAGGCTGCCGGTCTCGAGGAAGATAAAGCCGAGTCCGAGCAGGTAAAAAGAGGCTCCGATCGTGCCGAGAATCAAGTAACGGAACGCGGAGACAGGCGCCCTCCGATCCCCGAGGGCCAACAGGGCGTAGGTAGCCAGCGAGCCGATCTCCAAAAAGACGTAAAGGTTAAAGAGGTCACCCGTGACAATGATGCCGGAGAATCCGCCGAGCAGCAGGAGTGTCACGCCAAAAAAAGGAGCCGATTGTCCCTGGAGCTCGGTCTCGACGACCTGTCTGGAATGCGTCAGCACCACCAGCGTAACACCGGTAACGACCAATAACACGAAGGCTGAAAGCTCATCGAGCACCAGCTCGATCCCGATCGGAGGTCTCCAACCGGCCAGGTGATATGAGATCGCCCCCTCACTGGTCAAGACAGCCGCGAGGCCGAGCGACGAAG
>JAHEOI010000369.1 GCA_018610125.1 Verrucomicrobiota bacterium | reverse complement strand
GTCGTTCGCAAGCCCGGGGTGGGCGACAACGATCCGCCACCCGAAGGGTCGGGGGCCATGACGAGTATCGAGCTGGTCAGAAAGCTTGTGGAGAAAGGGGCCAACCTCAACGCCCGAATGACCAAACGGGTCAATCCGAACAATACCCGATTGAACGAGAAAAAAGCAACCCCCTTCCTACTCGCTTCGCTCACGGCCGATGCCGAGTTGATGCAAACGCTCGTCGATCTCGGAGCCGATCCGACACTAACAAACGAAAATGGAAGCACGCCGCTCATGGTGGCAGCCGGTTTCGCAACGCGTTCACCGGGCGAGGACCCAGCCACCGAGAACGAAGTACTTGAGGCCTTGAAGCTCCTTTTGGACCTCGGCGCCGATGTCAATGCCGTCAACGAGAACGGCGAGACTGCCATGCATGCCGCCGCTTATAGGAATCTCCCCCAGGTGGTTGAATTCCTCGCCGAAAATGGCGCCGACATCGAAACCTGGAATCGAGAAAACAAGTATGGATGGACACCGCTGGTCATCGCCCTCGGGTACCGCCATGGCAACTTCAAGCCTTCGCCGCCGACGGTCGCAGCCGTCAAACGCGTCATGCAACAGGAAGGCGTTACCCCACCGCCCCCGGAAAGTAATCCTGATTCCTCCTGATTCAGGAACGAGGTTGAAAAGTCAAGAACCCCTCTTCTGTTGAGGCGCCTAAAACGGAGCCAATAATGGGATAACATGCCTTCCGTGACGTCGATATATCCCGAAATGTCGGTCAACGGTGAATACCTAACAACGCCTTGAAAGCTCGGCCATTTTCACCAAGCAGGCGTCGGCAAAGCTCATTGGAAGATCGTGATACTTCGCCATGAACCGCCTGAGATCGGGCCAATACGCGGAAGCGGTGAATTCGATCTTCAGCTTCTGCCGGGCAATCGCTTCAAAAATCGGGTCCGCCGAAAGTCCATCGTCTTGTAACAAAATTGCTGTTTCGCCCAATCATGGTATTGATCTCCTCGATTGAAAAAGGCCACCAGTGGCCCGGTATCACACAGCAGTTCATCGTCCCCCATAGCCCGTTAACGAGCGCGTACTCAGGTCTTTCGATCCTTTTTGGCAGCCGCATAGATCTTCTAATGCTTCGGCAAGACTCTCCCCTTGGACCGATTGCTGGCGTGCAATGAGATCTCGGACAATGCTCCCTTTGGAGCGCTTCAACGCCCGGGCCTACTCCTCCAGCCACGTTGCCTGTTCCGGATCAAGCTTACTGGTCAACGTCCGCATATTTTGGGATAACACCAAATTGCCAAACGAGCAAGACCCCGCGTGTCGAATATCAGCCGTTCACTCGATATGATCCCCTTCACAAGGGCATCATCGACTCGCGTGATCCGTGTCGGAATTCCCGCAGCAGAACAACGTCCGCCATTTGTCGCAGAGTTCGCCTGCAGGCAGACGAAATCTTCGACGTCTTCCTCGACGTACTTAAGTCCTTCTTCGGTATAGGCGTTCGTGGTATACACATGGCAGAGGCGAGGTGCTCAATTAGGTGGGAACCGCTTTTGAGCATAACTCGTGTGGCATTCAACACAAGACCGAACCATTTTACTATATACCCGGGCAGCCTCGGCGTAATCATCGTCCTGAAAGGCTCGGGAAAGTTCCTTCGCGGTTTTATGAAAGCTGCGGTCGAGCTTGACAAAGCCTTTCGGCAATGAGCCTGTCAGTTCCTTTAGCTCTTCGGGCGAGAGCGATTGCTTGAGGATGAAGCTCTTATGAATCTGCTCGGCAATGGGAGCCGCCTTGCTGCCGAGTCGCTGGACCATGAGGGGCAAGAGCTGTTGCATGGCGGCTTGGATTTGTTGCATTTCGCTCCGCAAGAGGGCGCGGTACTCTTCGGAGAGCCCCAGTGGATTGACGTCGACCGCTGCGGTTGAAAATATTCCGGTATTACTTCCTTCGGACGCTTGCGGTTGAGCTTGCCCGCTCTCTCCGGCTCCGTTATCCGCTCGGTCGCACCCGGCGCCCCATAAAACGAGAAGGGCTATTGTCCCCACCTGACACAGAGTCTTCTTCCATTCATGGTAGTTTGTCTTCATCGTCGGCTTCCTTTCGTCTTCGGTTCTATTTTCGACCCTTCAATCCTCTTCAGCGAGGCGGTTTGTCCAGGAAAGGGGGTGAGTGCACGTTACCCTCTCGCGTAACATGCCCTCAACAGGCGAGGTTCCAAGCCTGTCGATTTGAGAAACGTGGGAATCCTTGATGCAGGTCAAATAATAACCATTTAACCACCGGGGAAGTCGCCATTCGAAGCATGCGAGCTAAAAGCCCCCCCCTATATTGCGCGAGAAGGGCCGGCTCTCCGTTGAAGGGAATCTTCTCCTCGGGATGCTCACGTACGACAGGTTCTTCGGCACGACCCGGCAGATCGGTGATCGCCTGCACCTCGCTCTCCAGCTCGTTGAGGAAACGAATGGGGGTACCGCCGGGTGCCATGGTGGCTCTGGCGCTGGCCAGGTTGTTTTGGGCGACACAAACAAATTCCTCAAGGTGCTCACCCCCTTTCACCGCATCGTAAAGGCGCCGGCTAATAACGTCCTCGACGTCGGCGGCACTGGGGCCTCGGTAGACGACAACTGGCGATCGCGGCGCCCCGTCCCTTAGCCGAGGATCAACGTCTGGCCCGTAATTCGTCGAAAAACGGAGATACAATGGGAAGGGAGGCTTGGGCACGTCTGGTATACAACGTATCCGACTTTTTTCCTCGATTCCCTCCGGGCTGAAGCCGGCGATATTTTCCCGCTTTTTGCCTTTCCATTCTTATTGTTTCGGTTAAGGAAACGGCGCAGTTCCATTCGGAACGTCGGCTATCTCTTGGCTGCCAATGCAGCGATTCCATCTTCTTATAAATGAGCCATGCTGTCGATCACTCGATGACGAACGAGACCAAATGACACTGTCAAATGCGCCTTGACAGGGCGCGATGGGACGTCCATTCTCGGTTTTTAACCATACTTACAAGAGACGAAGCAGCGAAGCCGTTGTCACTCCGAAGCAAGTGAGTCGATCTGCTTCTCTGTAATTGGAGCTAGCAATATGACAGCGAACTGGATACATCGACCTCGAAGCCGCTCAATAAAGGTGTTTGCAACCGCCCTTTGGATCGTCGGAGCCGGGTCCTTGTCCGGGCTCATGGATCGGGCCCAGGCCGCGGAACGACCCAACGTCGTCGTGTTTCTCGTGGACGATATGGGTGTGATGGATACATCGGTGCCATTGCTGCCAGGTCCGGAAGGGCGGCCGAAGAAGTACCAGTTGAACGACTGGTACCGCACGCCGAACATGGAACGCCTGGCCGAACAGGGTGTCCGCTTCAGCGATTTTTACGCCCAAAGCGTCTGCTCACCCACCCGGGTCTCGATCATGACGGGGCAGAATGCGGCACGCCACGACACGACGAACTGGATAAGGCCCTTCGGCAATAACCGCGGCAATCTCGGCCCGCCGGACTGGAACTGGGAGGGACTGGAGAAGGAGGACGTGACGCTGCCAAGACTCCTGGATCAAGCGGGCTACCGGACCATTCACGTCGGCAAGGCCCACTTTGGACCGCTGAACCACGAGGGCCAGCACCCGGAAAACCTCGGTTTCGATGTAAACGTGGGTGGCGATTCCTGGGGCCGGCCGCGCAGCTATTACGGCCAGGACCACTATGGCAATCACCCGAAGTACGACAACAAGCATCACAACGTGCCGGATCTAAAGGCCTACCACGGAACCGACACCTACCTTACCGAGGCCTTGACGCGCGAGGCGAACAAACGCGTGGCCGATGCGGTGCAGGACGACAAGCCGTTCTTTCTTTACATGGCACACTATGCCGTGCACGGCCCCTTCATGTCGGACCCGCGTTTCGCCGGCCACTATGAAGACTCAAACAAGAGCGAAAACGCCAAGGCCTTCGCCACAATGATCGAAGGGATCGACAAGTCGCTTGGCGATATCCTTGAGCAGCTCGACAAGCTCGGCGTGGCCGAAAACACCGTCGTCTTCTTTCTCGGCGACAACGGCACGGATACGCCGCTTGGCAGCCCGCACGAGATCGCTTGCGCCGCGCCGTT
>JAHEOI010000368.1 GCA_018610125.1 Verrucomicrobiota bacterium | reverse complement strand
GGTTTCGGTGCCGGCTCGGGTTTCGACTTTGGCTCGCGCTTCGGTTTCGGTTCCGGCTCGGGTTTTGGCTCAGGCTGCGGCTTGGGCTGAGGTTCCGGCTCGGTTGTCTCTTGCTTCTTAGGCTTAGGAGCTGCTTGGCGCCCGCCGGCAAAGCGATTGTCAACGACCTGAGCGGGGACCAATTGCACCGGCGGAAGGTTATCGAGGTTCGGCTTGTTACGACTCCGAACATCCGGCGCGAAGAGCAGCAAGATCAGAAACACCGCATGAACGGCTGCAGAAATCAAGAAGGCTCTCTTGTGAGTCCGACTCATGGTAAACCCTTTCATGGTCATTCCTCGTTTGGCTTTGTACGAAAAGATACCCGAGTAATCCCATTTCGAACACACATATCAATCACCGAAAAGATGTTTTCAAAATGCGCCTTGCGATCACCCCGCACATAGACCCAAATCTTCGGATTTTGCTGCGATGCCTCCACCAGTCGCTTTTCTATCACCGCCAAGCCGACGGACTCTCCATTCAGCAGATACTCTCCTTTCGGTCCCACTTCAACCGTCTGGACATTCTCTTGACTGATCTGGCGGTCAGGGTCACCTCCCTTGGGCAGCTCCAATTCCAAGCCTTGCTCAAGTAGCGGACTCGTAATAATGAAGATAATCAAGAGCACAAACGCCAAGTCCAACAACGGTGTCACGTTGATGTCGCTCAAAGTAACTAACGGGTGCCGTTGCGAAAATCGCCGCATAGCTTATTCGATCGCCTTCCTTTCAGCCGCCATTATGCCCCCTCATCACCCGAGGCCGAGTCACTTGAAGGGGCCGAAGCCCCTTCTTCCCGCAGGTACTCCCCTTCGAAACGAGACGTCAGCTCTTGGGCAAAATTGTCGAGCTCGACGGTGAGCACGCGGACATGGTGAACCAGCCAATTGTAACCAAACATCGATGGGATTGCCACGAGCAACCCGGCGACCGTTGTCATCATTGCCGACGCCAAGCCGGGGGCCATCGTCAAGAGATCGGCTTGTCCTTGAACGGCCACTTCACTGAACACGCTCATCACCCCCCAAACCGTGCCGAGCAGCCCGAGAAACGGGGCGCCACTCACCGCCACAGCAAGCAGGATTAATCCCGATTCCAGGGCCAAGGATTCCTGGGCGACCGACCGTTCCAGTGCCCGCTTCACTTGCTCCATCGCCTTATTTGGAATCCCTTGCCGAGACCCGCCGCTCGCGGTCTGTAAGTGATTCTCCAGCTCGTAACAGCCCTGCTGATAGACCGAAAACAATGGACAGCCCTCGACATCAATCTTCCGGTTGAAGATCGCCATGATGTGCTTCTGCCGCCGAAACTCCGAGTCGAAGTATTGATTTAGCCGCTTCGCCCGATTGAATTGCGTGGCTTTGGAGATCATGACCATCCAAGCAAACATCGAGAACACGATCAGGGCGATAATGATCGATTTCCCTTCGATCGTGGCCTGCTGCCAAACAAACCAAAGATTCGACGCTCCTAGCACCTCAATTGGATCACTCATTCAAGCCGGGCTATCTCCTATCTTCTCTCCAAGACCGCGCTTTCAGCCGGTTAGGGTTTCGCTTTCGTCGTATTACTTCCACGATCACCCCTCCATTTTTCAAGTCAAAAGCTCGCAAAATTTCCTTTATCTCTCGCGATTCCCAAGGTAGAACAAGGAAGAGAAATGGGCTATTCTTGGAAGCCATGTTAACCAAAAAAGAAGGATTTATGAAGATTAAGCTATTGTTCGGGATCTTGGCGATGGGCGTTATGATCGGTGCCATCGGCTGTGGGGAAGGACAGAAAACCTACTCGGTCGATCCCACTGTGGTGACGGACAACTTTCAAAATGCCCCCGCCGATGTGCAGAGCAACATCGATGAGGCTGTCAGCCAATTGAAGCAGAACGACTTTGCAGGCGCCGCCAAGTCATTGACCAAAGTGGCCAACGCGGTCGAGCTGACGCAGAAGCAGAAGAAGGCTCTGCTTAAGATCATGACGCAAATGCAGAACGTCATGGCAACCGAGCCGGATAAATCGACGCAGGAAGCCCATGATGCCTTACGGAAGTTTGGTGGGGCGATCGATCCGGCTTTGGCTACCGACGGGTCTTACGGGGAACGGAAGCCCCCTCAGCAATAACGATAATGCGCTTCGCGACCGGCGATTATTGGCGGTGATGTAACGCTTCTATGCTTCGGTAAACAATGGGATCGTTGCCTCCTCCGCGTTAAGCCATCGGCCGCGTTAAGCCATCGGTTTAGCGGCCGGGGAGTCCCAATGGTCCCATTGACTCAGCCCCTTGACCGAACCAGGAAAGTGGGCGATACTGTAGTGTGATGCAGGCGGGTTAGTGGCCGCCTGCAAGCGACGGCTGCATATTAAGTCGAGGCACCTTGAGCACAGCCACCCGTAATGACAGGGGGCGTAATGGTATCGACTTGGTAGATGCACCGGAAGCGGCATGCCGAGGATGGCTCGTTGGCCTCGTTAATCATCGAGCCAAACCAATAGGTGCCAACCAAGAAGTGGCTCTCGCGGCATAACAGTCCGCGACGTCCCCTACCGGACACCTGCTAAGGTAGAGGGGCGCTGACAGCAGGTTAGGTTAAGTGCGGGGACCGCGCGCACTTGGCCGAAGTTTTTCATGCGGTCTAAGCGATGGGAATCGGCCGCCCGACCGGCAGCCCATCGCCGACAACTGAAAATCGGGCTAAGCATGTAGGCGTGACTGGTCGGTTTACCAAGGACGCGGGTTCGATTCCCGCCGCCTCCACCATTTCTTTGTTCCCTCGCACATAATTTGTGCGCTTCCCTTAATGCGACACCGTTAGGGATGAAGCCTTGGACGCCGAGGACGGCCTGCCATCAACAAGAGGGATCCATTCCATTTTTCCCTGATAGGGGACCTCGTCCTCGAGGTCCCATTTTTTGGCGGGACGCCGGAACAAAGAGAAGTGGGACGTCCGGGAGAACGTCCCTATCACGGAACCGGCAGGTCGCTTGGATGGCACACACTGTCTAGCCTGCTTGCTCGCGGGCTTTCAAGCGCTTCCCCAGACGCGATGGGCGGTATCGACTGTCGTCACCAACTTCCGCTCCTGGTCATCAATGGTGAGCTGGTTGCCCAGAATGGAGCTGGAAAATCCGCACTGCGGGCTGATGGCTAGGCGATGCTTCGGAATGTAACGCGTCGCTTCCTCGATCGACTGAGCCAACCCTTCTGGCGTCTCTTTCCGGGCGCTCTTGGTCGTCACCAGACCAAGTACGACCATTTTGTCTTCGGGGACCCATTGTAACGAGTCAAAACTCCCCGATCGAGCGTCGTCGTATTCCAGCAGCAATCGGTGCGCGCGAATCTTCGGGAAGATTTGCCGAGCAATTGGACCATAGTCACCTTCGACGAGCCAGCGACTGGCCTGATTGCCGCGACAGAGATGAAAGCCAAAGGTAACGCCAGGGAATCCCTCCAGAACGGCATTATCGAGGGCTATTCCTTGGGCAAGCCAAGCATCCCGATCCCACCCTTGCTGCTCGTAAAATTTCCGAGTCTCGGGATCAAGCAGCAGGGGGTAGTGTGGGGCATCGAGCTGAATATAACGGACTCCGAGTCGAACGAGCTCGGCAACCTCGTCTCGAAGCAGATTGGCGACATCAGCCAAGAAGCTGTCAAGCGTCGGGTAGGCCTCACAAGAGCAGTCTCGGGACCAAAAATTGGCAAAGAGGCTCGGACTGGGAAGCGTGACCTTCGGGATGGTATCGGTATCCCGGCATTGGGCCCGTAAATAAACCAGCTCCTCGACCGAAGGGTAGCGACGCCGTCGAAGCTTCCCGACAACACCAAGCTGCTCGGGTCGTTGCTCTTCGTAGTCGCCGACGCCGCTCCCACCACGCCACCGTCCCCACGTAAAGCTCGAAAGCCCTGCTGCCTTGAATCCGTCCACGGCATCGGTCAATTGGCTCTGGAAGGAAAGCCGCCGCATCTCGCCGTCGGTGACGATCTTCAGTCCGGCACGCTGTTGCATGGCGACTGCTTGGTCGACCGCCATGTCTTCGACCACCTTCCATTCTGCGGGTCCTAACCGGCCCTCCTGGTAGGCGGCACGTGCATCGAGAAGCTCTTTGGGACGCAAAAGGCTCCCGACGACATCGGCATGATTGGTGATTCCATCCACCTACGAGAACCTTTCAGAGCGACAATTCATTGCTCGGCCAGACGCTTCTTGGCAGTCCGGGCTTTCTTCCAAATATCCACCTTGACGTCGTTGGGTTGCGACGGTCCGGGCGTACTTCGACCGCGTAACACTTGTTTTTGTAAAAGGTCGACGAGGGTTGCCACCACCTCCGGTTTCTCAGCTCGGAGGTTGTCCTGTTCCCGAATATCCCGTCCCATGTGATAGAGCTGCACCTGAGGCAATCCGTTTTGCCTCGCTTGTTTGTCACTGGGACTCCCCCATCCTCCCGATCCGGCACACAGGTTTAGTTTCCATTCCCCTTTGCGAATGGCAAACCGGCCCTTGCCCGAATGGTGCACCATCGACCGGCGCACCGGCTCATCGCCACCTTTCAGAAGCGGTAAGATGCTCACGCTATCGACGGCTGCACTCTCTGGGAGCTCCCGATCCAATAGGTCGGCGCATGTCGCCATCAAGTCCGTTAAACAGACAAGCCGGTCGTTGATTGTCCCCGGCTCGACAATCCCGGGCCATCGAACGATAAACGGCTCGCGGTGGCCTCCATCCCATACATCCGTCTTATAGCCGCGCAAGGGACCGCTGGGATAATGGCCTTGCCTTTCCAATTCTTCGACATTGCTCGCATTTGGCGATGAGCCGTTATCGCTGGTGAAAATGACCAGCGTTTCCTCTTTCAAGCCTGTTTCCCTGAGGGTCTTTAGCACCTTGCCCACAGCCCAGTCTGTTTCCATCACATAATCCGCCCAATCGTTAAGCCCGGTTCTGCCTTTAAACTGCTCGTTAGGCACAACCGGCGAATGCGGCGAGTTGAGAGCCAAGTAGAGGAAAAACGGCTTCTCTCCTTCCGCCTTTTTCCGAATGTATTGCGAAGCTCGATCGGCCAAGCGCGGCAACATTTTGACAACCGGCAATTCTTCCACGACTTCGCCATTTTCGATGACCGTCCGCATTGTTCGAGAAAGCGGAAAGCCGTAAAAATAATCAAAGCCTCGGGTTGTCGGGCCATTGATCACCTCCGCGCCAACCGGAGCCCGGGAGGTTCTCGAAGGCGCATTTTCCCGTTTCTCGCTGTAGCGAAAGCCCAGATGCCACTTGCCGATGCAGGCAGTGGCATACCCCTCCCCTTGCAGCATTTCCCCTACTGTCAAACGATCCTCGTCAATCAACGGCTTGGCACCGTTGGGACCAATGACACCTCGCTGCAACCTTGAGCGCCACGCGTAACGCCCGGTCAAAACGCCATATCGTGTCGGCGTGCAGACAGCCGCCCCCGCATGGGCATCCGTAAACATCATCCCCTGCCGAGCCAGGTCGTTGACGTTTGGTGTCGGGATTTTCCCTCGAGTCGGATTATAAACTTGGACTTCGCCGTAACCGAGATCGTCGCAAAGGATGTAAACGATATTCGGCTTGTCGGCTTCGGCACTTTTTCCAAACAAAGGAGGGACCGCCGACAACGCCACTGTCATCGTGAAAGCAATCAACCGGCCAAAACAGAGGGAACGCGTCTCGTTTCTATTCATAAGGTCTTTCACTTTTTGATACCGCAAAATTGAAGAAATCCGATCTTGCCCGGAGGCTTTTCCCACACGGATAAGGAGCTTCCAATGGAATCAAGTTTCTTCTGTTTATCACGACCGCCCCGTCTATGGCAAGACCCTATCAAGGAAGGAAGCGTTTAGGGTCTCTGCCCCTTGCTTCCTTCCGCTTGAGCGTCACTTCGCTCCTTTCTGCTTCCACAGCTTCTCGAGCGACAGGTGGATCATCTCGGCTGTTTTATCCCAATGTGTCAAATTTTGACGCTTAAGACCTCCAACATTATCCTCTCACTACATATGTTCAAATTCGCTATATCATTACTCTCCCTTTTGGCGCTCGCGGGATGTCAATCGGCCAAGATTTCCGATTCCGACCAACCAATGCACAAGCGGTCTGGGGCACACTCGAATCAAACCGACATGCACAAGCCCGCCGGCGATCACGCCGGGCATGCACAGCATATGGAGTCGGCTCCGGATCAAAAAGCGGACACCGCAGAGATGGCCAAAGGCCACGACCGACACCACAAGTTCGACAATCCCGAGCAATACGCGAAGCGGTGGAATTCGCCCAAGCGCGACGAGTGGCAAAAACCGGGCGAGGTATTCGACCGCCTCGAGATCGAGCCCGGCATGACGGTTGCCGACCTCGGAACCGGGACAGGCTATTTCCTGCCCCATTTGTCGAGGGCTGTTGGCGAAGAGGGCCATGTAATCGGCTTGGATGTCTCCAAAGCAATGCTGCATTATGTGGAGAACAGCACGCTGAAAGGGACGGCTCACGACAATGTCGAGATCCGGCTCGTCAAGCGTGATGATCCTATGCTGTCCAAGGCAAGCGTCGATCGGATCCTGACCGTCAATACCTGGCATCATGTTACGGATCGGGTCGAATACGCCAAAAAGCTTCTCAATGCGCTGACACCGGGAGGCCGATTCGCGGTCATCGACTACACGATGCAAGCCGACATGGGCCCTCCCAAAAAGATCCGGCTCAACCCGGAGACGGTTGCCAAAGAACTGGAGCAGGCCGGATTCAAAGCAACGATCGTGCAGGAGTCGCTCCCAAAACAGTACATGGTCCTCGCGACCAAGCCCGCCGACTGATGCGGCGCCCCTGCCACTGCGTCTTCCCAATCCGGGTCGATAAAACCGTTCAAACACGTCCGGAACTGACATGGGAGAGGCAGTCCTCTGCTGACCCGGATCGCCCTCATGCCTCGAATGGTCGGAGGCAACGCCTCGCTAACGTGTGGACTGCCGTGACTTGCCCCGTGAAATAGTGGCTGTCGCCCTTTTGGGTTTTACTTCCACGATCATTTCACGGGGCGAGTCACCGCTTTCTATCACGGCCTCTCCCCTTCTTGTCGGGACTGAGCCAACGCCTCGCCAGATACCCCTTTCAGCGAAGCCCCCTTTTGAGCACGTTGACTCATCCACTCCCACACTCCGTCACTCCGATACTCCGCCGTCAGTCCTGCACATGTGTGCCGACTTCCTTGGCGAAGGCTTCCATTTCCTGCCGCATTCGCTTGACGATCTTCGGCTTGTCATCGGCCCGATTGAAGCGCTCGTAGGGATCATTGACCATGTTGAATAGCTGCGGCTCACCGCTCGCCGTTCGGAGCTTCCACTTGCCGTCGCGCATCGCTTCGAGTCCATTGCGGAAATAGTAGTACCGCTCCTCCGGCACCTCGTCGGTCTCTCCCTTCAAGAACGGAAGCAGGTTGTTTCCATCCAAGGTATGCTCCGGGAGCTCACCGCCGCCGGCCTTGACCATGGTATGATAGATATCGGGCATACCGATCAACTGCTTGATCTTCTGATTCGGCTCGATCTCCGCCGGCCAGCGGAAGATGGCCGGAACCCGGGTGCCTCCTTCATACGTGGTTGCCTTGGCCCCACGCAGCGGCCCCGTCGTCCCTTGGTGCCATGGCTTATTGCCATCTTGAAGCATTCGGTCGGGCAAGTTCAGCCAAGGCCCATTATCCGTGGCAAAAAAGACAATCGTATTCTCGGCAACCCCTTGCTCAGCGAGCGCCTTCGTGATCTGCCCGACGCTCCAGTCGATCGTCTCAACCACATCACCGTAAAGCCCGGCGTCCGATTGCCCCCGAAATCGCTCGGCCGTATGGATCGGCAGGTGTGACTGATTGTAAGCGAGATAAAAGAAGAACGGCTCCTCATCACCGCTCTCCTCCTCGATGAAATCGATGGCCTCGCTTGTGTAAGTGACGATCGTCTTATCCTGATCGAGGGTCTTGTCGATCATTTCAGTGCCACGATACATTCCCAATGGGATATCGGTCTGCACCCATGGTTTTCGGAAATCGTTCGACCGGGCCGTCCCGATCCAAGAGTCAAACCCATGATTGACCGGGAGGTATTTATCCTTACGAAAACCAAGATGCCATTTCCCAGCCATGCCTGTGGCGTAGCCGGCCTCTTTGAGCGCCTCGGCCATCGTCACTTCGCTGCCCAACAAGCCCCCACTCTCGGATTCCGATTTGACGCGCGGCAGGTATCGTCCTGTCATTAATTGGGTTCGTGATGGGACGCACCACGACCCGGTCACAAACGAGGTCAGCCGCATCCCTTGCTCTGCCAATTGGTCGAGGTTCGGGGTGTCGATCAGCGGATTCCCATAACAGTTGAGGTCGCCATAACCCATGTCATCGGCGAAGAGGATCACAATGTTCGGTTGCTCCGTCTTTGCCTCGACCCGACCCGGTGTCACGACCATTGCGGCCGCCACCATCACCGTGAACGCCGGCCTCTTTGCCATTTTTGTGTATTCCATCATCGTCATCTCCGCAAATAAAGGTTCCGTCTGTTTTTCGCTGTCGCAGTGCCATCCCGTATCAGGCTCGGCCCCTGCGATTCGGATAACTTCGATATTACGCCCGGCTAAGGCATCAGATCAAGCACCAAGGCTTTGACAGGCGAGGTACACGGTTCAGGAGCCATATCAAATCGCAGTGGGCCGTACGTCTGTGGTCGTATTTGATGAAAAGGACTCCGCACATATTCTTCCGCTTCTGACAATGACAGGGGTCACCCATCTCAATCGAGACGCGACTAGCTGACCATCCCCGACAACTCGCCCGTCAAGCAGGGAACCATTCAAGCCCAAGCGCCCTTTCTTTGCTTTCTACCGCACCGTTATCTCAGGCACTCGCTGCGTCCAATCGACGCGGAAGCCGTCACCACCCTGCTCCACATCCAGGACGTTGTTGCGAAGGGTTACGACAGGACTTTCAGCAACCGGCCAGTTGTCGGTGTAGGTCTCGAAAAGCTTCCCATTGACCGACAACGTCGGGCGCATCCAGATGAAGCCACGCGCGTCGGCTGTCATGTCGTTGTCATAGCGAAAGCGAAGTCGATCCCCATCGCAATTCTCATAAGTCACGTTGAGCTCCTGCCAGTTTACTTTGAATTCGTTGGCCTTAACCGCCTCCTGAAAGCTTTCAAAGCTCCCATCCTCTTTCGCGGTCCCGACTTCAAAGATGAAGCCGGTCTTGGCATTGCGACTATTAATCACATTGAAGTGCTCGAGGCTGTTTTGGTCGAGCGTGTGATTGGGCTTGAGCACACGGATTGCAACGTAGACATCATTCTCGCGCAAAAAGTAGCAATTGCCATCGCGTGTCAGGTTATCGACGCTCTTTGGGAAGCGGGTCTGAGCAACCTGCAAAAGGTTGTCAAAGTGTTGATCTCGGTTGTCGAGCCAGTGACGTTGGCCCGCCCGGGTCGGCCAGGGATCCTTTTCCGGAATGTTGAAAAGCACGATCGCGGTATCCTTGTGCAAAGCGGTCTGCTTGAATGGCGAATGGGTACCCTTCCACTCCTCCTTCTCGTTATTGCTCCGCCAGTAGGGATGGTGGGCTTCGAGGGCGCGAAAGCGGTCGGAAGATTCCCAGACAATGGAGAACATATGATGGTCAAGGTAAAAGCCGTCGGGGTCGAACCGCTGAGCCGGGGAGCCTCCAATTGCGAAGTCGCGGTCTCGCCAAACGCGACGAAGCGTGACGTAGATATCGGCGGAGCCCCAATGACCGC
>JAHEOI010000367.1 GCA_018610125.1 Verrucomicrobiota bacterium | reverse complement strand
CTTCGTCGTCATCCACGGCCGCGGATGGTTTAAGCTTGCAAGCCTGCAAGCCGACGATTCACTTTTCTTTCTTGTTTTCTCTTCTCTCGCGTTGTTTGATCCCCGGCCGCCGGAAACAGAAACCGGGAAAATTACCGATAACCAATCTCGACTACCCTTGGTCCGCCTTGGCCTGAAGGACACGAGCCATTCGCGACGCCGGCTCGTTGAGCAAGCGAGCCAAATTCCGCGCCGGCGCTTGCAGTGTCCCGAGCAATTGGCCACGCAGCACATCCAACGGTGGCAGGTCCGCCAGCTTCGACAGGTCATCCGCCTCATAGCGCTCACTGTCGACATAGCCAAAACGAAAGTTCGGCTTCTCGAATTCGGACTGGAAGTTCTTCAAGACCTTGGCCGCCGCGGGGACATCGGTCTCGCCGGTCACCACGGCCAACTGGCCGCTCAAGTCTTCCAGTTCGATGCCGATCTCCTTGGCCGCCTCCCGAAAAATGTTGTTCTTGACCACATGGATCTCGGAATTCACCCCTCTGAGGCGATTCCGTAGCTCATTGAACTGACTCACCTTAAGCCCATGATACTCGGCCACGATAAAAAAGGGTGAGCTTTGAAGCCGGTTGAGATATTCTTCACTGATTAACTTTTTTTCCGCACGCATGCCAATCCTTTCCTATTCGAAGCGTTTTAAAGCGAGGCCAAAAGCTGCTTCACATCCATAATCACCGGAGGGCTCATGGTGGTCGAAATCGCCGAGCTAACGATGTAATTCCCTTTCGCGCCACTGGGCCGGGCCTTGACGATCGCATCAACCACCGCTTTGGCATTCTCCTTGACCTGGTCGGCGGCAAAGGAAACCTTGCCAATCGGGACATGGATATTGGCGGTCTTGTCCAGCTTGAACTCGACTCGCCCGGCCTTGAACTCTTTAACCGCCTTGGCGGTGTCGTCGGTCACGGTTCCGGTCCTCGGATTGGGCATTAGTCCGCGCGGTCCCAGGATTTTCCCCAACTTCCGCACTTCGACCATGGCATCCGGTGTCGCGATCGCGACATCGAAGTCGGTCCAGCCATCGCTGCATTGCTGAATCAAATCTTCGAAACCGACATAATCGGCCCCCGCCTCGCGTGCCGGCTCGGCACCGGAGCCACTCTTGGCAAAAACAACCACGCGTACCGGTTTGCCGCTTCCATGCGGCAGTCCCACGGTGCCCCGGACCATTTGATCCGATTGCCTCGGATCAACCCCGAGATGGAAGGCCAGCTCCACGGTCTCATCAAAATTCGCTTTGGGGAACTTTCCTAACACCTCAACGCCGTCGTCCAAGGAATAGCGCTTATTGAGGTTAACCTGCTCCAACGCCTTCCGATATCGCTTGCTTAACTTCTTTTTTCCCATACGCATGCGCGGTAATAACGAGCTCAACGCCCTCCCGCAATTCAGTTCGTATCCTGGCTTTTAATCGACCACTTGAATCCCCATGCTCTTTGCCGTGCCGGCCACGACGCGGAATGCGGCCTCATCATTGGCGGCATTCAAGTCCTTTCGCTTCTGGTTCACGATCTCCATGACCTGATCCCGCGTGACCTGGCCCACTTTTTCCTTGTTGGGGGCTCTTGAGCCTGAAGCGATTCCGGCCGCCTTTTTCAACAGGACCGAAGCAGGCGGCGACTTCGTAATAAAGGTAAATGACTTGTCCTGATAGACCGTGATCTCAACCGGGGTGATAACGCCCGTCTGATCTTTGGTCCGGGCATTGAACTCCTTGCAGAAGCCCATGATGTTCACCCCATGCTGACCCAGGGCCGGGCCCACCGGAGGAGCCGGGTTTGCTTGCCCTCCGGGGATCTGCAGCTTAATTTGTCCGACAACCTTTTTCGCCATAGCCTTTTACGCTTTCTCTACCTGCCAATACTCCAATTCCACGGGCGTGTTCCGGCCAAAGATGTTTACCGTAACCTTCAGCTTGCCCCGATCCGGATCGATCTCTTCTATCGCGCCACTAAAGTTTAAAAAGGGACCGTCATTAATCTTGACCGTTTCCCCAACCTCGAAATTGACTTTGGGCTTCTCTTTGTCCTCGGATTCCGAGATCTCCTGCTTGATCCGCTCAATCTCCTCTCTCGGGGCGGGCGTCGGCCGGTCCCCACCAATAAATCCAATGATCCCCTGAGTCTCCCGAATGAAATACCATGGCTTCTCGATCAGACGCTGCTCATCGTCCAGCAGCAGCATATCGATGAACACATATCCCGGATACAGCTTCCGGTTGGTGACTGTCTTTTTGCCACCCCGGACTTCGGCCACTTTCTCCATCGGCAAAAGGACCTCACGGACATAGTCTTCCATTTCCTCGGTCTTAAGCCGTTTCTCGATGCTGTCCTTGACCTTTTGCTCTTGTCCGGAAAGCGTGTGAACGACAAACCATTGATGTTCCATCTCGCATACTCCCCGTTTGTAGGGTGGCAGTTTAGGTGACGATAATCCGCATCAACGATGTCATGATCATGTCCAAAATCACAGTGAAGGCACCTAACATGACAATGGCCACGAGAACCAACATGGTTGAGCCCTTAAGCTCAGTCTGGGTTGGCCAAGTACACTTTCTCAACTCCTCGCGGGTCTCTGTCACATAATTCGACAGGCGCAGGAGATAACCCTTGTACCACAGGAATATGAAAATGATGGCAATTCCTGCGGCCCAAAAAATGAGATTCTGATAGCTGTTCATAGAATTTTTGTGGCGGAGGGGGAGGGATTCGAACCCCCGAAGGTGGGTCACACCTTAGCGGTTTTCAAGACCGCCGCAATCAACCGCTCTGCCACCCCTCCCTACAAGGGGGATGATATTGGCAGGGCGGGAGGGACTCGAACCCCCAACTGACGGTTTTGGAGACCGCTACTCTCCCAATTGAGTTACCGCCCTTCACCAAAAACTTAAGATCCTTTTGCCAAAGCGACTACCTTGTTTACCGTATCAGAAAGTCCCGGGTTTGAAAACTCGTGGTGTCGGCTTAGTCTTCCAAGACTTCCGCAACACGGCCGGCACCGATCGTGCGACCGCCCTCACGAATCGCGAATCGCTGGCCTTTCTCCATCGCCACCGCAGCGATCAGGTTGATCGTCAATGAAACATTGTCGCCCGGCATGACCATTTCGACCCCTTCCGGCAACTCGATTGTTCCCGTAATGTCACTGGTGCGGAAATAGAACTGGGGTCGGTAGTTCTGGAAAAAGGGCGTGTGTCGTCCACCTTCCTCTTTCGAAAGGACATAGACCTCTGCTTGGAACCTCGTATGCGGCGTAATCGTCTTCGGCTTCGCCAGCACCATGCCCCGCTCCACTTCGTCCTTCTTGATGCCGCGCAACAGGACACCGACATTATCGCCGGCTTGTGCCTTGTCGAGGAGCTTACGGAACATCTCAATGTCCGTCGCGACTGTCTTACGGGTATCACGCAAGCCCACAATCTCAACCTCGGACATCTTCTGCAGGGTCCCTCGCTCAACACGACCCGTCACAACCGTCCCGCGACCTTCAATGTTGAAGACGTCCTCAATACTCATCAGGAACGGCTTGTCGATATCCCGCTCCGGAACCGGAATGAACTGGTCGATCCCGTCCAACAACGCCTGGATCGACTTCTCCGCTTCCGGGTCGCCTTCCATCGCCTTCGTAGCACTGCCACGAATGATCGGGGTATCATCTCCCGGGAAGCTGTACTTATTCAAGAGATCGCGGATCTCCATCTCCACCAGGTCCAACAGCTCGGGATCGTCAACCAAGTCGCACTTATTCAGGTATACGACGATCGCCGGCACTCCCACCTGTCGTGCAAGGAGAATATGCTCCCGGGTCTGGGGCATCGGGCCGTCCGCGGCGCTCACGACAAGGATCGAGCCATCCATTTGCGCCGCGCCCGTAATCATGTTCTTGACGTAGTCAGCGTGGCCGGGACAATCCACGTGGGCGTAGTGGCGATTGTCGCTTTCATACTCAACGTGGGAAACCGCAATGGTCAAGGTCTTCGTCTCGTCACGAACGGTACCACCTTTGGTAATCTCCGAATACGGGACCTTCTTGGCCAAGCCTTTTCTGGCTTGCACTTCGAGGATGGCCGCTGTCAGTGTCGATTTGCCGTGGTCAACGTGACCGATCGTGCCGATGTTAATGTGTGGTTTGGTTCTTTGAAACGCTTCCTTAGCCATTGCAATCTCCTACTTCCTGTTTATTTCGTTCTCGCAAAAAAATGGAGCCCATGATCAGACTCGAACTGACGACCTCGTCCTTACCAAGGACGTGCTCTACCGGCTGAGCTACATGGGCTCACTTTGAATTATTCGATCCTACGTTCGTTTCGTGCCCTAAAGATGATCGGGGTTAACCCGTTTTGCAATCCTCTTCGTTCAAAAAAAGACAAACGCCCCTTCTCCCTTTTGCTAACACGATAGGTCGCAATAGGTCATGGCCGTCTGGTCCCTTTCCGATTCGAGTTGTCCAAAGGAGCTTATAATCCCACTGAAACGAGTTGTCAACTCGGATAAAGCAAATTGAAAGCCCAGTCCATCAATCCATTACGGCATCATGGTGGCCTTGCCTGACCGGTCGTCTCGAAACCGACGCCGCAATTTAGGGGCAAGTTCAAGCTCCGTCAATCTTGGATCTTCGTTGGATGTTGGATCTTGGAAACGGTTCGAAAATGCATCTTGGCCACCTGAGGTAACGCTTCGAAACCGTAGTGGGATACAAACGCCTTTGCGGCCGATTCGACCGCCGCCGACGCGCCTTTTGGGAGCTCCATCCCATATTGGCGTTGCATCTCTCGCAGTCGCGACAAGAATTCGTGCCGGGCAAGGATCGAAGCTGCGGCAACCGCGACATCGCTCTCGGCCTTGTGCCGTTGAACCAATTCCAAATTTTTGCCCAGCTTCATCAAAGCATCCGACACGGTTGCCTTCTTGCGGGCAAACTGATCGCTGATGGCCATTTCAGGAAGCGGATCCATTCGCCCCTCCTCTCGCTGGAGATTTTCAATGACCCGGGCATGCCCCCAGGCCAATATCGAATTGACACTCCGCATCTTCTCGTATAAGCGGTTGTACGCGTCATTCCCGATAGGAACAACGCTCCAAACACATCCCTCTGTCTTGCGAATGATTTTGGCCAGGTCCGCAACTCGCTTCTCGCTGCTGATATTCTTGGAATCCCGAATCCCCGCCTCATGCCAGGCCTTGACAACCGTCTCATTCACATAAACCCCCGCCACGCAAAGCGGTCCAAAAAAATCGCCTTTGCCGCTTTCGTCCACACCGATTCTGGGCCGTAATCGACTCGGATCGTGCACCGCCTCATACCCGAGCTCGGCCTGTCCGAGAATCTCCGGCTCGAGAACAAATTGGACAAAATCCGAGGTTCCTTTGCCTTGAATCACCAGCTTGCCACTCTTGTAATAGACCACATTGACATCCGGCTTACGGGCGGCAAAAACCGCATACGGGACCTCATGGAATACGTAGTCGCGGGACTCCAACAGCTCCTGTAGCTTGGAGGCCGACTCCGGCTCGAGACGTCGGGTGTAGGAATGCAACGGTTTCACAATATGCTTACTTTAGTGTGGCGATCGGCAACAACGCAATGAGTACCGAGTCAAGGGCAATAGCCGGAAAGCTGCTGCAGTGGTTTCGACAACATGGACGTGATCTGCCATGGCGGCGAGTCAACGATCCTTATTCCATCTGGATCTCTGAGATCATGCTTCAGCAGACCCGGGTGAAGACGGTTGTCGATTACTGGCATCATTGGATGCAGCGTTTCCCCCATGTCTTCGCATTGGCCGAAGCCGATTTGAATGAGATCCTCAAAGTCTGGGCCGGACTCGGCTATTACACACGCGCCCGAAATCTTCACAAGGCAGCGCGGAAGATTGTGGACGAGCATGCCGGGGCATTCCCCGACACCTATTCCGAAGTCCGCGCATTGCCGGGCATCGGTCGCTACACTGCCGGCGCAATTTGCAGCTTCGCGTTCAATCAAGCGACGCCGATCCTTGACGGCAATGTCATCCGGCTCCTGACCCGACTCTATGGGATCCAAGAAAACCCGAAAGAGAAGCCCACCAATGAAATGCTATGGGGATTGGCAGCCGAGCTGGTCAAGACCGCCGACAGGCTCAGCTCCGGCAGGGCCCCCGACTGCGCCCATCTGAATCAGGCACTCATGGAGATGGGCGCCCTCGTCTGCACGCCAAAGGCACCACGGTGCGGGGAATGCCCGCTTCAACATCACTGCTGCGCCTATCGCGACGGCCTTGTCGAATCATTGCCCAATCTCGGGCAGCGGGCGTCAATGACGCCCCGTACCTTCGCCGCCTTTCTTATCCATAGACAAGGGAAGTGGCTTGTCCGCCAACGTCCAAACAACGGAGTCAATGCCGGACTTTGGGAATTTCCAAACGTGGAAGTCAGCGACGGCACGCTTTCCCCATCCGAACTGCTATCCCAAATGTTGGAGCCGGCCCTGCCAGCGACCCCGGAGAAGCTCGAGCACGTCGGAACGATTCGACACTCGATAACCCGCTACCGGATTACCCTGCACGTCTACCATACTTCGGTCCCAATGCCGAAACATCGCCACCACCATCGCCGCCACTCGTCCGGGACCTGGTACCGTCCAAGCGAGCTCGAAGGCCTCGCTTTCCCAAGCGCTCATCAAAAAATTCTGCGACGTTTTATCACCACCCCTCCAAGCACAAAGTAGAAGCGGCTGCCAGCCGCTCTGTTTTCAACCCTGAAAGGGCGAATCAATGTAGCTCGGGGTAAGCAGCGCCGCCCTGGGTAGACAGCCCCCGTCAAATCAAGAGCCCTGGTTCCAAAACCAGTTTAGCTCACATGCGATCGCCAGTGGTAAAAAATGCCCGGACCCGCTTTCGCGAGCCCGGGCGATTTGACACATTTTGATTATTCGGCGGCTTATTGCTCCACCGTGAACCCGGCGTCGTCAATGACGCTGACGATCTTCTTTGTGTCGACCTTCTTTGGGTCAAAGGTAACGCTGGCTTGCTTGCTCTTGTGGCAAGCCGCTTGATCGGTGACCCCGTCCACTTTGGCCAACGCGGTCTTGAGCGACTTCTCGCAATTCGAGCACTTCATGCCGTCAACCTTGAGGCTGACGAACTGGCCGCCCACATTCAAGCCATTGTCATCAAACGCCTTCAGCAGCTCCGCCTTGGTTACTGACTCTGGATCAAAGGTCACTTTGGCTTGCTTGGACTTTGAGCAAACCTCGGTCTTTTTCACTCCCTTGACATCGGTCAGTTTCTTGCTGGCCTTGTCGCAAGTGTGCTCACACTTGGCGCTGGCACCGGTAAGCTGAA
Source organism: Verrucomicrobiota bacterium (assembly GCA_018610125.1). Taxonomy (GTDB): domain Bacteria; phylum Verrucomicrobiota; class Verrucomicrobiia; order Limisphaerales; family JAHEOI01; genus JAHEOI01. Next base: position 19,959 of record JAHEOI010000367.1, on the reverse strand, counting down.
ACGCAACCTGTCTCAGATTGCTGTCGGCATCGGCTTGCTTATCAGCCTTGTCGCACTCTCCTTCGTCACAACCTTCTTTGTCACACTCTTTAGCCGAGTCAGCGGAAACTGCCTGCAATTCCGCACCCGCAGCATCGGCCTCGGCCTTGGCCTTGTCGCAAGCCTCTTTCGATTCATCGCACTCGGCCTTGGCCTTCTCCTTATCACAAGCTTGCTTCGATTTATCACATTCGGCCTTGGCCTTCTCCTTATCACAAGCTTGCTTTGCGGAATCGCACTCCTTGCTTCCCGAGTCGCCCGCATGCAAAAGACCTCCCGCCGCAGCGAGACCGCCAACCAAAACCAATGCACTCCATAATCGCGTCATATCAGATCCTCCGTTCGTTTAAGATTTACCTACTTCTCCACTCCGGCAGATGATCCTTGAGATCCTCGAACCTCGATCGAACCTCGAAATGGAGCCGCCGGCGTCCGAAGCCGACACGTTCCCCACTGGAGACTCTGCCAGAAATTGTTTATACTCTCATTATATTGCAGGAAAACCGACCGCTTAACAAGCAAATTTCCTCCCTGATAGGGACGTTCTCCCGGACGTCCCACAAAAAGTTGTATGGCCAGATACGGAGAGAACTGGGAAGCGTTTTCCACGATTTGGCTGCGCGAAAGGAATCCGAGATCGTGGAGGGACATTTGATGGTTGATCGTGTGCATGCGCCGATATCGATCCCGCCGAAGTATGCGGTCTCGCAGGTGGTGGGATTCATGAAAGGAAAGAGTGCGATTCACATCGCGCGAGTCTCACGCAGGACGGCGGCGCAATTTTGTGGATCAGCACTTTTGGGCAAGAGGCTACTCGGTGTCGACGGTAGGGAAGAACGAGGGGGCTGTGCGCCGTTACATCCAAGAGCAGGAGAAAGAAGACCGACGCCTTGATCAAACTGAAATGTTTGGCGCTTCGAGCGCCTAACGGTAACAAACAACCGCTTTGAGCGGTTCACGCTATCTTTGCCCCTCGAACCCCTCACCTCAATCCTCTCCCCTTCGAAAGGGGAGAGGAAGCCGACTGCGACGTGACTGCTCCGCCGGCCCCCAAGTCCCTTCTGCCGTTTCGGAAGCGGAGAAGGTAAGGATGAGGGGTGCTCTTCTTTTGCACATTGTCTGAAATACGGCATCGTTTATGGGCTAACTTGACGCCAGTGGGGCCTGCACTCCATTGCACGTTGCATCCCACTCCTTCAACGGAGGATGCGGCAGCTATTCTTTCTTGGGATGGCGTAATTTGTCCAGCCCGACAGCCAGGATAATGACGCCGCCGATAATGATTTCCTGGGTATAGTTGCCCCAGCCCATTTGGCTTGCGCCATTCCGAAGGACCGCCATGATCAAGGCGCCGATAATCGAGCCGAGGATACTGCCGGTACCGCCTCCCAGACTGGCGCCTCCGATAACGACCGCCGCGATGACATCAAGCTCAAGCCCCTTCGCAACCGTCGGATCGCCCATGGTCAGTCGAGAAAATTGCATCAATCCGGACAGCCCGAAAAAGAGACCGGCAGCGGAATAGATCACCACTTTGTACGGTTGCACCCGAATACCACATAGGCGAGCGGTCGCTTCGTTGGAGCCGATGGCAAAGAGATGGCGCCCAAACACGGTACGGGTCATGACGACCGACATAACCGCCGCCAGAATGACCATCACCCAAACCCCGATCGGAAGGGGAAAAAACTGATTCACGCTGCCTTTTGCCATTAATTGGTTTACCGCGGAATCGGGTGCGTAGACCGCCTGATTGTTTGCCAGCCACTTCGCGGCCCCGCGCGCTATCCCCATCATCCCCAGCGTCACAATAAACGGCATCATCCGAAAGCCTGCGATAATGGTTCCGTTGACCAGCCCCACCATTCCCCCGGTCAATGCCGTCACCACGACCGCCGTGGTTGCCGAATAGCCACCGACGAGCAGCTTGGCCGTCACAACACTTGTCAAGGCAATGACAGAGCCGACACTCAAATCGATCCCGCCACTGACAATGATCATCGTCATCCCGAGCGCGCTCGTTGCCACAACGGCCGCTTGGGTCAAGATCAATTTCATATTGCCGCCGCTTAGAAAGCTCTCGCGAATTGCCGGATCGATCGAAAACAGCGCGATGACCAAGAGCAGCCCAAAAAAAGGGCCCACCATATCGAGGATCGTCCTGGCACGAATGCCCCGCCAACGCACAAGCCGCTGAATTGGGTTGGATTGCATTGTTTGATTTGCCGGCATGCAAAAGGCGTCGTCGTTGTGAAAAAAATTTCTTGGCAGGCTAAGCTTAATGCGTCAACAAGAGAAATCCGCTTCGAGACGATTCTAATGGTTTGCCTTCTCGGCGCCGACTTGGCCGACAGCGGCTTTAATAATGGCGTGCTCAGTCCATTCACCGACCGGACGCACATCGGCCAGTTTCCCACGGCACATCACGGCAATCGTATCGCATACCCCCAAGAGCTCCGGCAAGTAAGAGCTGACGAAAACAATGGCTTTTCCTTGAGTCGCCAATCGCCCCATCAAATGGTAAATTTGAGCCTTGCTCCCGACATCGATCCCCCGAGTCGGCTCATCCAGCAACAGGATATCGGCTTCATGGTGAAGCAGCCGTCCCAATGCCACTTTCTGCTGATTGCCCCCGGAAAGCTCACGCATGCTCTGCGCCGGCGACTCCGCCCGCACATCGAGCTGATGCATCCAAACCTGAGCCGCTTGGCGCTGGGCCTTCTCTCGGATAACCCCCCAGCGGCACATCGGCTGGAACCGTGTCAGGGTCAGGTTGTCGGCAATGCTTCGGTTCAGCAGCAAACCCTCTTCTTTTCGATTCTCGCTAAGCAGCCCCATTCCCTGCGCCAGTCGACGGGCGGGCGACGCTGCGGAGCTCTCACGGGACAGCACCACGACCTTCCCGGAGCACAACCGATCAAGGCCAAAGCAGACTCGCAAGGTCTCGGTTCTTCCGGCACCGACCAAACCGGCCACGCCAAGGATCTCGCCGCGTCGAAGGGTCATGTCCACCGAGCGCGGCTTCGTCTCACCGGCAAGCTGCCGCAGTTCCAACACCGGCTCGCCTATTTGATGCTCACCCCGGGGGTAGATCTCCTCCATTTCCCGACCAACCATGCGATGAATGATTGAATTCAGATCGGCCGAAGCCATCTCGCCGCTGTCCACCGTCTCCCCGTCCCGCAGAACGGTATATCGGTCCGCTGCGCGCTTGCATTCTTCCAGGAAATGACTGATATAGACAATGCTCACTCCCTTCTTGCGAAGATCTTGAATGACCCTGAAGAGGTTCTCCATGTCGACTTGGGTAAGGCTGCTGGTCGGCTCGTCCATGACCAGCACTTTTGGCCGCTGCGTCAACGCACGAGCCACCTCGACAAGCTGCTGCTCGGCAATGGTCAACCGATTCACCGGACGTTCCAACGGCATGTCTTCATGCCCAATCTCGGCCAATGCGGCCCGAGCGATCTCACCCCGTCGGCGCGACCGGATCCACCCAAAAGCAGAAGGCTCTTGCCCCAAGAGAATGTTCTCCTCAACACTCAGATGCGGCGCCAGGTTCAGCTCCTGGTAGATCATTGCAATCCCCGCCCGACGGGCGTCCAAGGGATTGCTAGGCGAGAACGGCCCGCCTGCCAGCTCCATTGTCCCATGGTCGGGGCGATGAACGCCGCTAAGAATCTTCATGAGGGTGCTCTTGCCGGCTCCGTTCTCACCGATCAAGGCGTGCACAGTTCCCGCAGCCACTTCAAAGCTCACGCCTCGGAGCGCTTCCGTGGCTCCGAAGCGCTTCTTGACATCGACCATCCGTAGACGGGGAAGTTGTCCTGTCATTGGAGGTATTGCTCAAGCGGTGGGTTAAGGAGCTTCTTGACATCGGGCTCGTCCATGTTCTCCTGAGTCACCAAAGTGACTCCGGTATCGATACGCTCCCGGACTCGCTTCCCTTTTAAGTGCTTGAAAAGCGTTTTGACCCCAAGTCGACCCATTCGCACGGGATCTTGGACCACCAAGGCCTGGACATCGCCCTTTTTCAAGTCAGTCACCGATTGATCGCTCGCATCGAAGCCGACCACCTTCACCTGCCCGCCGGCCAGCTCAAAGTCGCGCAATGCCTTGGTCATCGCCACCGTGACCGGCTCGCATGGACAAAACACCCCCTCCACCTCATCGCCGTATCGGTTTATTAGGGACTCGGCATTTTGATAGGCCGTCTCTCGCGTGGCACCGGCATATTGGTCAGCCGAGAGGATATTAATCCCGGGGTAGCTCTCCTTCATGACATCCATAAACCCTTTCTCACGCTTTTCAGTGCTGGCCGAGCCGACCTGGTAGCGTAGGAGGATGACATCCCCCTTGCCTCCCAAAAGCTCACCCAAGTGCTCTCCCGCGACGCGTCCACCCTTGTAATTATCGGTGGCAACAAAGCTAACCGGGGTCTCACTCTCCAATGCCGAGTCGACAATCACGACCGGAATTCCGCTCTTCACGGCTGCCTCGACCGGGCGGACCAACGCCTTGGAGTCGAGCGGCGCCAGGACTATGCCATCAAATTCCCGGGTCGTGAAATTCTCGACGACTTGGATCTGCCCCTCGCGATCATCTTCTTTTAAAGGGCCTTCCCAAGTGATCTCGACATCGTGGCCGGCGTTGGTCAGCTCTTCGCGCGCCTTGAGAGCTCCGGCATGGATCGATTTCCAGAATTCATGGGTCGTCCCCTTTGGAACGACCGCAATGTCGGTCGTTACCGAGTCTTCGTCCGACGGCTGACAACCACACAAGCCCAACACCAACAGCCCGACGAGAAACAGATCACTCAATCGCGAATGCATGATTGCATCCTAGGCAAGAGCTGAGCCCTTTTCAATCTTGTTTTCTCTGCTGGAGCGCCCGGTGATCGATCTTGCCGGTGCTCAATCGGGGGATGTCACGGACAAACTCGACCTCTCGAGGCACGCAAAGATTGCTAAATCCCTTGCTTTTGATAACATCTCGGATCTCGCCCAGCGAGAGCCGAGAATCGTTGGCGACCGCCGCCAAGACTTCCCCCTTGTGCTCATCGTGTCGGGTAACGATGGCAATGGTCAGTCGAAAGCCGTATTGAGGAAAGGCCCCATCCAAAGCCTCCTCGATGGCGGCAAGGCTCACCATTTCGCCGCTAATCTTGGCAAAGCGCTTCAATCGCCCGAGGATATGAAAAAATCCCTGGTCATCCACGGAGGCGATATCACCGGTATCGTACCACCCGTCCAACGCTTGGAACTTTTGATCGGCCTCGGGATTGAGATAGCCTTGCATCACATTCGGCCCGCGAACCAGCAGACGCCCGGCATCTTCCACCCCTTCGACCGGCTCGACCCGATAATCCATTCCCGGCAGCAGCCTCCCCGCCGAGTCGATCTTGGGGGTTATCGGCGTGTTAACGCTGATGACCGGACTGCATTCGGTTGCGCCATATCCCTCTAAAGTACGGACACCGAATTGCCTGACCCATTTCTGAAATGTGCCTTCCTGAAGCTTCTCGGCGCCGGCAAAGAGGTATTGGAGTGAGCGAAAATCGTAGGGATGTGCCTTCCGGGCGTAGCCGTTGAGAAAGGTATTGGTCCCCATCATTATGGTGCAATCCAGACTGTAAACGATATTGGGAATCACCCGGTAATGCAGTGGTGACGGATAAAGGAACGTGTAGAGGCCGCGCACCAAGGGAAGCAAAGTCCCCAGCGTCAGCCCGAAGCTGTGAAAAAGCGGCAGGGCATTGAAGAGTCGCTCCGTATCCCGGACCGGCACCACCGCCAGCATCTGCCGGATGTTGGCCAGCAGGTTGCGATGAGACAACGCCACGCCTTTGGGCTGCCCTTCCGATCCACTCGTAAACAGCAATACCGCCGTCTGCTCCGGCTTATAGGCGCTTTGGAGGACCGCACGCGGATTCAGCCATACTTTCAGGAAGGTGCCCCATTGACTCACCTGCGGTATTCGCTCCCTGACATCCTCGATAAAGACCAGATGAAGCGGCATCTCCTCAAGCGGCTTCAGATCGAGCTTGGCTCGCGCCACAAACTCACGCGACGTAATGATGTAAGACAATCCCGCCAGTTTGGCGCTATTGAGAAGCGTGGCCATCCCGGTGGCGAAGTTGAGAATGGCCGGAACGCGCCCTTCCAGCCACAGGCTTAACAGCACCACCGGGGTACCGCGTGTGTTGGGGAGCATGACACCAACCCGCTCCAATGATTGTGGCAGCCACCAACGCCATTGTTGTCGCAACAGATCGGCTCCCGCCAACAGCCGCCTGTAGCTCAAGGGCGCGTTGTTCATATCCTCGACCACGAGGTGCTTGGGTCGTTGAACCGCCATGTCCACCACGGCTTCGGGGACAGTCGGGGCGCTTGAGGCCATTTCCACCTCGAACTGCTGGGCAACCATCCTGTCGTACACCCATTGCGTGAGCTCTTTGCGCGCCCGCCAGGTGGTAACATGCCCCAGTTCCGGCGGTGTTTGGATTGGACTGAAATGGAGCGTCACTTTGGGGAACCACCGGTACCACCCGGCGTGCCGGGTCCACGGCAGCCGATTGGCGCCGCGAAGATAGCACGTGATGACCTTCGAGTCGGTTTTAAACAGTAAAAAGCCTGTGCCCTCGAAGAGTTTCATCAACGTCCCGGTCACGGACATCCGGCCTTCGGCAAACAATACCAGTCGGCCACCCCCTTTTAAGTAGTCGGCCATGTGCCTGGCCCCATACGGGGAATGGATATCAATCGGGAATGTTCTCCGGTTTCGCATCACCCAGCGATGAACGAAGCTTGTCTCGGCAACGACACTCGATGTAACGAAACGCCAGTCATCGTCCAGACAGGCCCCGACGAAAACCCAGTCCACCCATGAGACATGGTTGGGAATCAGTAAAACCGGACCGCTAACCTCGGCAACCTCTTCGCCATACGCCTCGAATCCGTAAGCCCACTTCAACAACCACCTCAGCACCCGCCTTACCAACCGTCCAATCCGTCTCTTGGCATCCATCGTCGATCTCCGTTTACAGGTTTGAAACCATTTTACCACATCGCCGTCCGCCGCCGATAGCGCCGTCCGGAGAGACCCTAAGGTGGCTCGATACGCCTGCGGCAGAACTGGATGCGGCACGGTCCCTCGCGATAGAATGCAGTACCATGAACATTCATCATCTCGAGCTCTTTTACTATGTCGCACGCTTTGGCGGCATCCGCGAAGCGGTCCGTCATATGCCGTACGGAATTCAACAACCGGCGGTTAGCGGGCAGATTTCCCAGCTCGAAGATTACCTGGGAGCCCAGCTTTTCCAAAGGCGCCCCTTTCGATTGACCAGCCAAGGCGAAGAGCTATTTGCCTTTATCCAGCCCTTTTTCGAGAATCTGGACCATGTGGCGAAACAGATCCAAGGCCACCCCAAGGAAGTGGTGCGTCTCGCGGCATCGAACGTCATCCTGCGCGACTACCTCCCCCAAAGCTTGACGACCCTTCGGCAGCAGCACCCCGACTTCCGGCTGAGCCTTCGCGAAGGAACCCAGAGTGAGATCGAGCGCTGGCTCGAGAATCGGGAAATCGACCTGGGTGTGACCCTGGTCGTCGGAAAACCTCCCTCCGGCATCAAAGTGGAGCGATTCCTCGAGCTCTCGCTCGCCCTGCTGGTGCCGACCAGCTCGAAATTCACCTCCGCCGATGAGATCCTCAATCAAGACCGCATCCGTGAAAAGCTGATCGGCCTTCCCGAGAATGAAGCCCTTCGAAAGACCTTCCAACATGGATTGAATCAGCGTGGCATCGATTGGCCGGCGACCATCGAAGTCAATTCGCTCGATCTGGTTGAAGCCTACACCCGCTATGATTTTGGTATTGGCCTGAGCGTCAATCTGCCGCTTCGCAACGACGACGCGCCCATACGCACCTTGCCCTTGAACGATTTTGCCAAGGTTACCATCGGGGCAATGTGGCGCGACGAGCTCCCGCAAATCACGAAGGCCCTTTTGGCAGAGCTAAGGAATCGTGCCCGAGAGCTGCAATCGATTTAATCGATCGATTTAAGCAGTATTTTCGATTACCCACCCCGGCCAACACCCGAGTAGGGTATCACCGATGACATCGAGTGAAGCCTTTGGCTCTCGCTCCTCAATTCAAATGAAAACCGGTCGTTATGTTGGAAAGCAATGCCATCGGTGATCTCAATATCGCATTCGGATGGGCCTGGATGAATTTGGGCTTCATCTCGGGGCTCTTAATGGGAATCAAAGCGGAGCCCTTTGGATTTCATCCGCGACGGGATGCCGCCGAATGGCTCGGCGGTTACAGCGCCGGCCCCCGTCGGCTGATCCGCCTCGGGCATATTGCCTTCATTATGTTGTCGGTGATTAACATCCTGTTCGGGATGCACATCGATGAGGCAATGCTCTCCGACGGCTGGAAACGGACCGCCGCCTACGTGATGATCGCCGGCGCAATCGGTGTACCGCTGCTCTGCCTGACGGCGGCGGCGTTTCGTCCGGCAAAGCTTGTCTTACCCATACCGGCTTCGGCGGTGCTGCTCGGCAATCTGATTATCGCGTGGGGCTTTTTGCGTTAGGAGGAACCTATAATGACCATCGACCAGAGAATTTGCGAGTTGGTTGCCCAGGTAAGTCGGGTCTCTCCCGACCAAATTCAACCCAATAGCGATCTTTATCGGGATCTCGGTATCGATTCGCTCCGGACCCTCGAGCTGGTGGCGACTCTGGAGACCGAGCTCGGTGTCGCAATCCCGGAGATCGAATTGCTCGGCCTTAAAACACCTCGGGATATCGCCGACAAGATAGCGTTCTTTGCAAACATTCCTGCACCATAAAGAGGAGCAAAACAAGCGGCTGGCAGCCGCTTCTACTTTGCTTATCCGTGCAGGCCATTTTGCAAATATTGATAACAAGGCGTTGCGGCAGGCAACAAGCGACGCATCGGAATCAGATTCAATAAAGGAGCTGATATGACAATTCTTTTTATTTCCATGAGTGGCGTTCGGATTGTTTCGCAATCTCTAAAGGAGCTCGGGATCACGCTCCCCGGGTTCGTCGAGCGAGGGGAGGTCATTTCTTCGTTGCCAAGCCTGGCCGGACTGACGTTGGCCGCATGCACCCCGGGCGACGTGGAATTCCGTTACCGGGAAGTCGACGACATCACTCAGCACGGGCTCGAAACGGATGTCGACCTTGTGGCACTCTCGACGTTCACTGCCATGGCTTATGATTGTTACGCGCTGGCCGATCGCTACCGCTCGGTCGGAACCCCCGTCGTCATCGGGGGATTGCACGCCACCTTGATGCCACAGGAAGCCAAGGCGCATTCGGATGCGGTCTGCGTCGGCGAAGGCGAGCCGGTTTGGCCTCGGATTGTCGACGACGCCAGGCAACGACGGCTAAAGCCGTTTTACCGGGCTTCGACGCGATACCGGTACGACCTTTCCACGGCCCCGGTCCCGCGTTATGAGCTTCTCGATATCAGCCGCTACAATCGGCTGACAGTTCAAACAAGCCGGGGGTGCCCTCTCGATTGTGAGTTTTGCGCCGCTTCCAAGGTCTTGGGACGCTATCGCATCAAGCCCGTCAAACAAGTCATGCAGGAAATAGACCGAATCGCCCGACTTTGGGATCACCCATTTCTGGAGCTCGCGGATGACAACACGTTCGTGAACAAGGCATGGGCAAAGGCCTTTCTCAAAGAGATGGCCAAGCGGGATATACCATGGTTTACCGAGGCGGATGTGTCGGTCGCTGACGATCCCGAGCTGATCGAGCTCCTTGCCAAAAGTGGCTGTCGCCAAGTCTTGATCGGATTCGAAAGCATCTTCTCCGAAAGCCTCGACAACTTGGATCGTTCCAACTGGAAATGGAAACGGCGGGACCAATATCGCCGTGCCATCGACTCCCTCCAGTCCCATGGCATCTCGGTCAATGGCTGCTTTATCCTCGGCCTTGACGGCGACACCCCCGACTCCTTTGAGAAAATTCGCGATTTCATTCTCGAGACCAATTTGCTCGAGTCCCAAGTCACTGTACTGACGCCGTTTCCCAACACACGGCTTTACCACCGACTCAAGCAAGAAGGCAGGCTCTTCGAAGAGACGTTCTGGGACCGATGCACCCTATTCGACCTCAATTTTTACCCGAAACAGATGTCTCCTGCCGAGCTTGAAGAGGGGATGATGTTTCTCTTCCGCGAGCTTTACAATCAGCAAATCTATGCCCGCCGGCGACGCCACTACGTCGATATCCAGAAACGCCTTCACACTGCGGCTTGAGTAGGACACACCAAAGCCCCTTTCCTTCAATGCATCTTCCTCCTTTCTTTCCTCTAGAGTCTCACAAACTCCTTGCTTTGGACGGAGCGCTCTTCGGCTTCGCAAATCTCAACCGCCGATTTGCCTTCCTCCGGCGTGATGATGGTCGGGCGAGCGCCCTGCTCGATGCAGTCGATGAGATATTTGAGCTCCCCATAGTAGCCATCGCCGCCACCGACGTCGGGTGTTTCCGGGGCTTTCCCCTCTTGGTAAACCTTAAGGGCCTCTGCCCCCCGGCCTATATCGTAGTCGATGGTCGCTCGCTCGAAATTCGCGGTATACGACATCGTGAAGCCGAAGCCTGGCGTCATCGCCCAACCGCCTTCGGCAAAGACCATCGCGCCATCCGCGACTTTGTATTGAGTCACCACATGATCGACCGCCCCGCTAAACTTGGAATAGCCGGTGGAGTAGACCCCTTCCGGCCGCCCAAACAGGAATTGAATAAAGTCCGTGTCGTGAATGTGCAGGTCCACGAGCGCCCCGCCGGATTTGGTTCCGTCGAAGTAATTGTCGCCGCCCCATGCAGGTGGCTCCGCCACTCGACGAAACCGCGCCCCGAGCAATTTGCCGTAACGCTCGTCGGTCACGGCCTCCTTAAGGAATTGCCAATCCGGCCAGAAACGCAGGCACATAGCGGTCATGAAGCAGCCTTTTGCTTCCGCCGCGGCCTTGAGAATCGGCTCGGCACTCTGAGCGTGCCGTGTCAACGGCTTCTCACAAAGCACATGCTTGCCCGAATGTAATGCCTTCACCGCGTGGTCGGCATGATGATGCGTCGGTGAGCAAATGTCCACCAAGTCGACATTCGGATCTTCCAAGAGCTCGTCCAGATGCCGATACGCCTTCACCTGAGACATGTCGAGCTTCAACGGCTCTTGCGAGCCAATGTTGCCTTGCACATCGGAAAGATCACCATCCAAACGGCGTCCACTGGGATTGCAGATCGCCGTAATGGCGGCATTTGACAGTTTTCGGTAGGCCTTGATGTGCGTGGTGGACATGAAGCCAAGACCGACAATTCCAACTCTCACCATAGCTTGCTTTGCTTGAGATTCATTGTTTCGCCCGGGAAAGCCATGTTGAAAAAAGGGTATTCCGGTTTCCCCTCGCTTCAAGATTTCTTTCCAAATCCGCTAAGATTTCGGCGCCGTTCGCTCGATCAGCTCACGAGCCTTTCGGATATCCTCAACCCGTTGGTCCCCCGCTTCCCTTTCGATGCATAGGTCTCCTTGATAACCGATTTCCTGGAGCACCTTAAAGAAGCCGGGCCAGTCGACCTCGCCGGTCCCGACCACCACCTCTTCTCCCCAGGTGCCAGGCTGCTTGGTACGATTGGCATCTTTGATATGGCAGCTTCTCAATCGTCCGGACAAGCTCCGCATCGCTTGAATCGGATCGCCCTTATCATAAAGGATCATGTTGGCCGGATCGAAATTGACCCCGACATTCGATCGATTCAAGTGGTCGAGAAACCGATTCAAGGTGTCCGCCGTCTCTTGACCGGTCTCGAAGGCTAGAATAATCCCTTTGTCGGCAAAGAGATCCGCAATCATTCCTATCCGCTCCTGAAGCTTGGCAAAATCGGGATCCCCCTCTTCCTCCGGAAGGAAGCCGGCGTGCATCATGACCAACGGCAAGCCGAGCTTCTCGGCAATCTTGGCATCCTCTTGAATATTCTTCCAGTTGTCCGGCCACGTCTCGTCAGGGACAACGCCTCCGGTCCTTCGGATCGATTCCAAAGTCGAATAATCTTCGCCCTTGGTCGCCACCATTCCCGATACGAATCGGAGGCCATTGTCAGCACAGATGGACTGGGCATCCCCCCAAATACCAGGGCTCTCCCGGATCGGATCCAACGCAATCTGAAGACGCGAGAGGCCGACCGCTTTCATCCGGGATATCAGCTCCTGCGGATTCGCTGGTTGCAGAGACCAGCTACAGACGGCCAAACGATCGTGAAACGGGTTTTCCGGCATAGGCATTCAATCTTTCTTTTGACATTCTCAGCGAGCCAAAGTCGCCACCACACTATTCCTTAATTCGCCAAAAATGGTGATTGGCATCGCAATTTTCAACTTTTTTCCGCCAAAAGCCTCACATGCTTAAGCCGCTCGATAAAACGGACGAACCCCATAGCCTGACGGTTCAGCCGATCACGAACCTCCTCGTCGGCCAACTCCCCGGAAGCATCCAACAACTGGTGTGCCCTTGGAAGAAAAACCCGCTCGGGAAAGATATGGGCGCTCCGATACCCGAAAATCTGTTGAAGATGCTCCACCGGGCGCAGCCCACCCCAGAATCCGGCCGAAAGCCCTATGAAGCAGACCGGCTTCTCCTGGAAACTCTCCGGAAATTTGAGCATATCGATGAAATACTTCAATGCCCCGGGCATGCTGCCGTTGTACTCCGGCGTAATCACGACCAAACCGTACGCTTCCAAAATCGCCTCTGAAAACGGGCGAAACGAAGCCGGCTTTTCGGTGTAGGCCTCGGGCTGATAGATTTCGGGGGGTAGCTCCATCAAATCGAGCAATCTGACCGAAATCCCAAGCTCCCGGTAGATGCCCTGAACGCGCAGCGCCACCTGCCGTGTGCTGCTGCCCGCGCGGTTTGTCCCGACAATCACATCGATCATGCGCGCGAAAATGTCACGGCTTGCGGAGCACGGCAAGCATCAACCCAGCCGACGCGTCGCCTGCGGCGCAAAGACGGCATCGGCCCTCTCTTGTCAAAGAAAAGCCCCTTAGACCTCACGGTTTATTGACTTCCCTCGATCTCGGACTCATCGGGGGAATGGACCATTAAGACCGGGTTCGGGATTTGATGGATAAGGTCGCGGATCGCCTCACTTCCTTTGAATGGGCCTTCGCATGGAACGACGAGAGGCCCGCCCCCTTCCCGCTTAACCGCTTGTGCCAAATTCCGCAAATTTGAGGCGACAATCAGACGGCACTCCGCCGTCCAGCCTTGAGCCTGCAGCATTTCACTGACCTCGTTTTTCCAGCGATCAAACGACGCCTCATCCTCTGCAAGCATGAAGAGCGTGATTGGCTGATGCTTGCCTGGAAAGAGCTGCATGGCCATCCGCAATGCATTTTGGGAGAGGGCCGATCCATGATACAAGACGAGGACCGGAACAGCCAGCTTACCCCCTTTTTGCAGCACCATCGTCGGGCCACGCCGTTGCGAAAGAACGGCTTGAACGGTCGACCCAACGTATCGGGTTCCGGTCAGCGACCATCCGACCTTTCCGAGCAAGCAGAGGTCCGCCTGCGCCGCTGCAGACAAGATTTCTTCCGAAACAGAGCCCCGAGAGACGCGGAAATTCCACTGAATCCGAGATCGCTCGGCGATTTGGGCCATAGCCTGTCGCACTTGCGTCGCTTGGGCTCGGATCTGTCGCTCCATCTCTTTGGCTTCAAGCCGACGAGGATCTCCCGAGAAAAACGACAGCTCGCGAGCAAACGGGAGCTGCGTCAGGGTCAAGAGATTGGTATCCTCGACAAAAAGCCCCTCCAGCTCCGCTTCGAGATTCGCCGCAAGCTCAGCCGCAGCCTCGAGAGCCGAAAGACTGTGAGGCGACGCATCCAACGCCACCAAAATGCGCCGAACCCGGCATTGCTCTTCTTGCTCGCTCATGGCGCCTCCCTGCTTTGACCTGAAGCCCCAAAATGCGACCGCTTTTCAGCCAACGCCTTCAGCTTTGCCTGAACTTTTCCGTTCACTGACTCCTCCGGGAATTTTCCGTCCTCATCGGCCTTGCCGGCATCGAGCCCGGTAAGCAGTTGAATCCCCTCATCGATCGTCTCCACCGGATAGATATGAAACTCGCCGTCTCGAACCGCCTCAACAACCTCCTCCCGCAGCATAAGATGCTTCACGTTGGCCGATGGGATCAGCACGCCTTGATCGCCGGTCAATCCTCGACGGCCACAGACCTCAAAGAATCCCTCGATCTTTTCGTTTACCCCGCCGATTGGCTGGACCCGACCGTGTTGATTGACGGACCCGGTAACAGCGAATGATTGGATTATCGGAATCTCGGCGATGGCGGAGAGGAGCGAGCACAGCTCAGCCGAGGAGGCACTGTCGCCATCGATTCCACCGTAAGACTGTTCAAAGACGAGGCTCGCGGAAAGGGAAAGCGGCACATCCTGGCTATAGCGAGAACCCAAGTAACCGGCCAGGATCAACACCCCCTTGGAATGAATCGGCCCGCTCAGGGCAACCTCCCGCTCAATGTCGATCAATTCCCCTTTGCCGAGGCGTACCCGCGCGGTAATCCGGTTTGGACGGCCAAAAGTGAAATCGCCAAGCTGCAATACCGAGAGACCGTTAACCTGGCCGACACAGGCACCCGCCGTGTCGATCATCAGCGTCCCGCGCTCGATCTCTTCTTGTACCCGCTCGCGGAGACGGTCGGAACGGTAAGCCCATTCATCCATCGCCCGTTGAATGTCGGAAGCGGTAACCGTGGTTTTCTCGCTCTCCCGAGCCCAATAATCTGCTTCCCGCAAAAGATTGCTCATGCTCCCGATATGCCCCGAAAGCTTTTCGGAATCCCCGACCATGCGGGCGCTGTGATCAATCGCACAAGCCACAGCACTTCGGTCAAACGGTAATAAGCCTTCTTTTTGGACCAAAGTGCCGATCAGGCGCCCATATAGCCCTTCGTTCTCCCGGCTTCGCGGCATTTGATCATCAAAGTCGGCCGCCACCTTGAAAAGCACTTGAAACTCGGGATCGAGCTCTCGCAGCAGATAATAAATGAGCGGGCTTCCGAGCAGCACCACCTTGACCGCCAACGGGGCGGGCTGAGGCTCCAACGACACCGTGCTCATCATGCTGTACATCTGCCCCAGAGACTCGATCTTGATCTCGTTGGAGCTGAGGGCGCGCTTAAGACCTTCCCAGGCAAACGGCTGACTTAGCAACTTATGGGCATCAAGGATCAAATACCCGCCATTGGCACGATGAAGAGCCCCCGCCTTGATCAAATTGAAATCGGTAACCAAGGTGCCCATTTGCGCAATGTGCTCGACCTGCCCGACCAGATTGCCGTAAGTCGGATTATCCTCGTAGACAACCGGTGCTCCATGATTCTCTTTGTGTCCGACAATCACATTGACGCGGTACCGTCGGAGCCCGGGCGAATCAAACGACTGCGAATCGGAAGGGCTCTCCGACCCCGATTGCTGGTCCGTTCCGGAATCCTGGCCCCGATCGGGATACAATACCGCTTGAAGATTCTCGACAACATCCTTGCGCACCGCCTCCAGATACTCCAGCACCTCGGATTGGTCTTCGAATTGGCGCCGTAGCTCATCGACCAACGACCCAATCGCATAATGCGTGACTTCACGGTCCATTTCGCGGAGCTTCTCCCGCGTTTCTCGCTCCCATGCCGGGATGCGCTGAAAAAGCCGCTGAGACTCCTGCTCCAGGTTTTGTATCTCCGCTTCCACCCGCTGCCGCTCCTCCTCAGGTAGCTGATGGAACTCCTCCGGTGGAACGACCTTGCCATCTTTGACCGGCGCAAATGCCAGCCCGGAAGGCGTGCGCAGCACGGTCAGGTTCTTCTCTCGAGCCTTCTGTTGCAGCTCATCGAAGGCTTCCTGCTGGCGCTCCTTAAACTCCTGTTCAATCGAGCGTCGCCGGTTTTGATACTCATCGCTTTCAAACGTCGCCTTAAGCGTATCGCGCACCTCCTTAACGAAGTTCTCCATTTGTCGACGCAAGAGGGCCCCTTGGCCCGCCGGCATGCTGAGCAGAATCGGCTTGGTCGACTCTTCGAAATTATTGACGTAGCACCAATCGGAGGGCGTGGGCCGATCACTCGCACGCTGACGAAGTACCTCGCTGACCAATGAATGCTTTCCCAGCCCCGGCCGGCCCAAGGCGTAGATATTATAGCCTTCACGATCAATACCGGTTCCGAATCTGAGGGACCTGACAGCTCGAGGTTGCCCAATCGCATCGGTGAAATCCCTTAACGGTGTGATCTCGTTCGTTGTTTCAAACGAGAATTGCCCCGGATCACAACGCGTGACAAGATCCTCAGCCTTCAATGCCTTCATGATTGGTCCTTTCTGTCTACCCGACCGCTATCATGGCATAACTCCGCGACCGTATTAAAGCCTCAAATAGCCTGTTTCACCTTTCAAGTCACCCTTGTCGCATCTGAAAGGAGATAAGGAATTGAATCCGGACCGGCAACGGATTACTCTGAGGTATCGACGTGGATTTACCCCGGTGATTGAAGGCATTTCTCCAGAGACCATTTTGGAAAAACTGAAGGTTCACCGCACTTAGGAGTCCTCTATATGAAACGATCCGACAATCATCTTTTCGGTCGGCTGAAAGGATCAAATGCGGTCCAAAGCCTCGTTGGCCGGGCGTCCGTCGGTCTAGGCGTCGCATTGGTCCTGGTTGGGGCTACCCTGCAAACGACTGCCGAGGAACCGTCGGCAAAAGCCTCCGAGCTGATCGGAAAAAAGGCATCCGAGTGGGAGGTAACGGATTGGATGCACAGTGAGCCGATCGAGCTCAAAGATCTCCGGGGCAACGTGGTTTTGGTCCGTTGGTGGACCGGTCCCGGCTGCCCTTATTGCACAAGCTCGGCGCCCGCGCTCAACGAATGGTATCGCCAATACCATTCGCAAGGCCTCAACGTGATCGGGCTTTATCACCACAAAGCCCGTTTTCCGTTATCGAAGCAGTGGGTCCGGACTTACGCCGAGGAGCGCCTTGGGTTCAAATTCCCGATCGCGATCGACCCAGAATGGGCGACGCTTAAGGATTGGTGGCTAAGCACCGGAGACAGGGATTGGACAAGCGTCACGTTCCTGCTCGATCGCGATGGCATCATTCGATTCATCCACCCGGGCGGGAAATATGAGAAGGGTGATGCCGTCTACCGCAAGCTCCATGCGACCATTCAATCCTTGCTGGCAGAGGATGTGGAAAGATAGGGACGATCTCCCGGACGTCCCACTTCTCTCCGATTCTCATGATCCCAATAGGCGCTGATATTCGGTGGCGACGTAACGATCGGTCATTCCGGCAAGGTAATCACAGACCGCCCTTTTCCACCCGGTTTCATCGGCACGCTTGCGGGCTTGTTCCCCGATCTCATCCGGATGGTCGAAGTAATAGCTGAACAAGGCTTCCAACCATTCCACCGCTCGGAGATTGGGCTCATGAACCACGGGATTGTAATAAAGGTTGTGGAACAAATAATCTCGGAGCTCGTTATTCAATCGCCGGCGTTTTGCGCTGAAGGCGACAAGCTCTTCCGATCGACGCCGCACCGCATCGGGGGAATCGACCTTGGCGCTTTGGATTCGCTCCTCAGTCGTTTCGAGGACGTCTCTGACTTGATTGTCAATGAGACAACGAATGATAAAATAACGTCGATTCTCATCGGGCAAGTCACCAAATTCCTCACGGACCGCTTTGGCAGCGTCGTTCCAAAGGGTCACAGCCTGAATTAAGTCGCTCTCGGAAAGCAGCTCCGACTCCAATCCATCATCGAGGTCATGGCTGTAATAGGCGACCTCATCAGCGAGGTTGGCAACTTGAGCTTCCAGGGAAGGATGCTTGCTTTCAAAATTGGCATCCCCCTCGGGGGTGTCATAGCTGGTCAAATGCTTGGCCAAGCCTTCCCTTACCTCCCATGTCAAATTCAATCCCGGGAAGTTCGGGTACTTCTGTTCGAGCTTTTCAACGATGCGCAAGCTCTGTCGATTGTGCTCGAAGCCGCCTTCGCCCTGCATCAGCTTGTCGAGTGCCGCCTCGCCTTTGTGACCGAACGGAGAGTGCCCGAGGTCATGCGCCAATGCGATGGTCTCGGCCAGGTCTTCATTGAGCCGCAAGGCCCGAGCGATATTCCGAGTGATCGCCGCCACTTCGATGGTATGGGTCAAACGCGTCCTAAGGTGATCGCCGGTCCCGTTTAGGAAGACTTGGGTCTTGTACTCCAGGCGGCGGAATGCGCGGGAATGGATAATGCGATCCCGATCGCGGTGATACTGGGTACGGTATTCAGGCGGCCCTTCAGGGTAGGTCCGCCCTCGGCTTTCACCGCTCCTTTGCGCGTAAGGCGCCAGGATCACGCCCTCGCGTTCTTCAAGCTCTTGCCGTGTGCAGAGCAACGGTTAGGTCAGCTCGGGTTCACTCAGCCTTACGATTCCGTCAAGATCTGCTCAACGGAAACGCCTCTTAGCTCGTAAAGGCGCCGGATTGTGTCTTCGATCAAGTTACTCGGACAAGAGGCACCGGCAGTAATCCCGATCGTGATCTCCCCGGACGGCAGCCAATTCTCGACCGTCTCTTCTTCGGTGGCGTGGATGTTGTAACAGACAATCTGTTCGCCGGAGACAATCTTGTTGGCGTTCTTGATGAAGTAGGTCGGCAACTGGGCCTGTCCCATCTCCGCCAAATGGCAGGTATTCGAGGAATTATAACCGCCGACAACGAGCAAGAGATCCATCGGCTCTTGAAGCAACTTCTCCAAAGCATCCTGACGCTCCTGCGTGGCGCCGCAAATGGTATCGAAGAACCGAAAGTGCTCGTCCAATTGCGCTTCCCCGAAACGCTTGGCGATCGCATTGCGTAATCGCCGCTGCACCTCTTCGGTCTCTCCCCGAAGCATCGTGGTCTGGTTGGCCACCCCGATCGCTTGAAGATGCTTATCCGGATCCAATCCCTCGGAGTGTGCCCCCTGAAACTTTTTCAGAAACGCTTCTCGGTCCCCTCCGTTAACGATATAATCGCAGACATAATCCGTCTCATCGAGATCATAGACCACGAGGTAATGCCCCTGGCCGTTGGCCGTCGCGCGTGAGCTGGTCGCTTTGGTCTCTTCGTGGCCGGCCTTGCCATGAATAATGCTGGTAAAGGCCTCGCGCGAATATTGGCGAATTCGCTTCCAGACCGTCATGACATCGCCACAAGTCGTGTCGACCAAACGACACCCCTTGGCTTTCAATCGGTCCATCGTGGCAACGTCGGTCCCGAAAGCCGGGATGATAACGATATCCTCCTCGGTGAGATCCTCAATATCCACCTCCTTCTCCTTGCCGGAAAGGAACTTGATTCCAAGCGCCCGGATCTGCGCGTTGACTTCCGGATTATGGATAATCTCACCCAGAATGGAAATCGGTTGCTCCGGGAAGACTTTCCGGGCGGCATAGGCCAAATCGATTGCGCGATCGACCCCATAGCAAAACCCGAATTCCTTGGCCAATTTGATCGTTAAGCCACCCGCAGAAAGCCGGTTCCCTCGCGCCCGGATACGATCCACCAGATCGCTCCGATAGTGCGAAACCACCTGCGCCTGCACGGATTCCATGATATCCGGGCGACGTAGATTAATCTTCTTCGCTGGCGCTTTTGGTGCCTCTGTTGCCATACCATCTAGGCTAACACCCCCGGAACCCTCATCCAAGGAAAAAACAAACAAGCCCAGCAGGGCGGCAATGGGCGTAAGGGTCTGTAAAGAAATAAGTGTGTCATTTGCTGGCCTATGGGCTACCGCCCGGGCACCGCTGTGGCGGTAGGGACGGCACTCCGTT
>JAHEOI010000366.1 GCA_018610125.1 Verrucomicrobiota bacterium | reverse complement strand
GCCGGCTCCGAGCACAAAGACCCGCGCCGGCGTGATCGTGCCGGCGGCCGTCATCATCATCGGGAAGATCTTATGGAGATGGTGAGCCCCGAGTATGACCGCGACGTAGCCGCCCAGGTTGGCCTGAGAGCTTAAAGCGTCCATCTTCTGCGCCCGAGTGATGCGCGGCATCATCTCCATACTGAACGTCGTGACCTTCTTTTCGGCCAGTTGCCGAATCAGGTCGAAGTTGTTGAATGGATCCAAAAAACTGACGTGAAACGCTCCGGACTGAAGCCAGGGGACCTCTTCAGAGGAGGGTTTGTGCAAGCGAAGGATCAAGTCCGCCGATGAAAACAGGGATTGCCTGTCAGAGACGGCAGTGGCACCCACCTTTGTGAAATCCTCGTCCGTGTAACCGCAAGGCTTTCCAAGGCCGGACTCGATTTCGACTTGAGCCCCGGCTTTAATGAGATCCCCGGCATTGGCCGGAATCAGGGGAATCCGTGTCTCGCCGGACTCGGTTTCTCTTGGCACGCAAATCTTCATTGTTCTCTAATCCAGCTCGCTTTTGCTATTCGATCAAACCGCCCTGCTTTGGTAAGAGATTTCACAGGAGCCGGTCAAATGCTTTTTTTTCGCAACGCCGGTGAGGCGTTGCCCGCACCCGATCTCGCTTTGCGGAAGAGAAAAGCCTCGGGCGGAATTAACAGAAGAAAGCAGGAGATTCTTGCCCGCGAAGGACGCGAATTACGCGAATGGGAGAAAGGCCGACTGCCACGGGGCAGGTTGGTCGCATGTACATAAATTGTGCATGTCCATTTTATTGTGCCTCGCATTCACCTGTGAAGGAATGGTTCATCGCTCGCTCTCAGTAATCGGCACGTCCAAGACCAAATTCGTTTCCGACCTTGACCACTTCGCCGTCTTCAAAATGGACTTCGATGAACTTGGAGCTGGCGACCGGGTCACCCTGTTCGTCTTTCAGGGTTGTCACGATTTCTTTCGACTCCACATCGATCACGTCCGGGGTATGACACCAGGCGTATTGACCGTCCAGGCTGAATGAAACCCAGCCGTGGCCGCCTGCGCTCAGATCCACATGCGTCTTTGGCTCGGGCGGCATTTCAGTGGCGTCGAAGACAAAGAGCTTTTTCCCTTTCTGATCGCTGATCCACAACTCTTTCTCGTTTGGAGTCAGGCCTACTCCATGGGTGCGATGGGCGATCTTCTCCTTCCCGGCAAAGACACGATGAGGCACCTTGCCGGTCTCTAAATTGACCACGTCGAACCCGACATGGCTCCCGAGACAGACATACGCAAACTGGTTTTGACTGTCTACAGTGAAAGGGAAGACACCTTCTTCTCCAACGGGATGGATCGTTTGGACGACACGCTCGTCCTTCGTCGAAAACTGGGTGAGGGTGGTCCGAGTGCCGAGAAAGACGTAACGTCCATCCAGGGTCGCGATGCTATTGTGGGCTTGGGGACCGACGCGGACGCGTTTCAAGATCTCCCCGTTGTCGGAATTGATAACAAGCAGGCCGCTGTCTTCTCCTTGATACCACCAACCTGTCGGAACATAGATCTTCTCACCATTCGGCGGCACGGACGAACGGTCGCACCCGACGTCATAAGTCCGTTGCCAAAGGACCTCGTCCTTTTCCAAATCGTAGCATCCGAGCCGATGGTTGGTCGTTGAAAAGTAGAGCCGGTGCGTTTTGGCATTCCCGGTCAATCCCCGGATCCCTTCGGAAAAACTGGGGATCTTGATTCGCCGGACAAATTCGTGGCCGTTGTCGATATCGAATACCAGGATGCCGTTTCCGGAGCGGTTTTGACCCTGCGCTCCATCGGGTGAGCTTAGGTAGAGATATCGATGAACTTCGGCCGTCACGGTTTGAACGGCAATGACCATAAGCATCGCCGCATAGCAAAGGGCTTTAAAAAAGTGCATGGCTTATTGGTAGGATAGGCTCCGATTGAAGTCAAGCTCGCAGAGGGCGAGCTCGAGATTCCGAGATGCCTTGTCCGACAAAATTTGATCTGTTTGCCTTAGACAACGCTTCGCTGCGCAATAAGATGAGGAACATGACAAGACGTGAGTTTCTTTGTGGCAACTTCGGTGTCTTTGGTGCCGCTCTCCTAAGCTCGACGGTCCGGCTGCCTGCCCCCGAATCGAACGATCAAGTGGTGATGACCGTACGTGGCCCGAGGTCGCCCGAGGCGTTGGGATCGGTTCTTCCGCACGAGCACGTGATTTTGGACACCGCCGGCGCCGAACGGGTCAAGGATAGCCAATATGACCGAGACGACGTCGTGAAAGTGGTCAAGCCTTACTTGCAAGCGGCGCAGGAGGCCGGCTGTCGGACTTTGGTCGAATGCACGCCCAATTATATCGGTCGCGACCCGATATTACTTCGCCGCTTATCGAAAGCTACCGGACTGCATATTCTGACCAATACAGGGCTTTATGGCGCGGCCAATGATCAATTTGTCCCCGGCTTTGCCTATGAGGAGACGCCGGAGCAGTTGGCAGACCGCTGGGTGACCGAGGCGGGGCGAGGTATCGGTGATTCGGGTATCCGACCCGGATTTATCAAGATCGGGGTCGACAACGGACGACTCTCAAAAATTGATCGTAAGCTTGTGGAGGCTGCGGCTCAGACTCACCTCGAAACCGGCCTGACAATCGCCGCGCACACTGGCGACGCCGAGGCCGCTTTCCATGAGCTGGATGTGCTGAAAAAAGCGGGTGTCAGCCCGAACGCGTTTATCTGGGTGCACGCCCAGCACGAAGACGATCCAAAGGTCCTTGCCGAGGCGGCGGAGCAGGGGGCTTGGATTTCGCTCGACCACATTGAGAAAAAGTCCGTCGACAAGTACTTGGCGTTGGTGAACGGCCTTGATAAGCGCGGCTTTCTCGACCGCGTCCTGCTCTCGCATGACGCGGGCTGGTATTCCATCGGGGAGCCCGGCGGCGGCGATTATCGCGGCTATACCGACATGTTTGAGCATTTCCTTCCTCAACTGCGTGACGCGGGCTACAGCGAAGCTCAGGTCGATCAACTTACCAATATCAATCCTCGACAGGCATTTGTCATTCGGTAAGCCCTCGGGGGACGAGGTCCCTATCAGAAAGAAACGAATGGATCCGGCTCCGTGATAGGGGGGCATCAAGGCCCCCAAAAATGATCGTGGTGACCATGATGAGAGTATTCGGCGTCTGAAAAATCGGAATCATGAATATCAGCCCCGTCGAAATCCGCGTCATCAAAATCAGCAAATCGGAACTGACAATGAAGCAGCTCCGCGCCTCCAAAATAGGCATTGCCAAAGTGTGAATGATCGAAAATGACCCGGTCTATTTCGGCGTTCTCCAGATTGGCATCTTCAAAGTAGTTGTCGGTAAATATGGCGAAATCTTCCTCGTGGAAGCGGTGTCCATGCATGGGATGCCCACCGAAGCGATCGTCCGGGAACCTCGAGCTCAATCTACCGCTTAAAACGGCATTTCCTAGATTGGCTCCCTCAAAGTTGGAATCCGTGACATGAACGCCGATGAACTGGGCCCCTTCCATGTCGGTATCGACAAATCCTACGTTGACGCCCTCGACCCTGGTTAGGTGGGCATCATGGAGATTGGCGCGCGCAAACCGAGCGTGATTCAATCGTGCCTCTGTAAACGTGGCATTCTCCAGCACCGCCTCTTCCAAATTCACGTGGGAGAGATCCGCCCCGGAAAAATCCGCTCCCTTAGCGCGAATTCCCCGTAAATCGGCTTGCCCCAATTCCGCATCGTGGAATACGGCCCCGGTCAAATCAGCCCCTTGTAGATCGGCGCCGGCCAGATCGCAGAAAGATAAATCTTCACCGCTTAAATCGGCCCCTTTTAAGTCGGCTCCTCTTAAATTAATCCCTGAAAGCGTGGAGGAGGCAGACACACGAACGAAAGTCTGAGACTCGCCACTGTTTGGGAATACGACACGACGGCTTTTCGGATCGCCGCCTATCGTCGCCTCAATGGTCTTCCAGTCCTCCCAATGCGATAAGTCTGTTGATATCTCGATGAGGTAAGGCGGATAGATGGCCGTTTGCGGAAGAGACGTCACCGTCCGGGTCTGCCACCCAAGAGTGAAGTCGCCTTTGTTTTGGTGAATGGATAGATCGACAACGGAAGAGGTGTCCCCTTCTTCGGTTGCACTTGTTTTGTCCCATGGAATAAGGCATATGCTGACGGCTATTACCAAAATGATCGGTTTCATTAGTTTTCCTTTTTTGCGGCGCTCGCCCAAGCCCCTTGCCCTTGCACCAGCGGATCCCGTATTATTTTTCAGCGTTGTCACCAAGGACTCTACGCCATTTGTGTTTTGACTCGAGCAATTGACTTGCTCCGTACCTCTTTTAATAAAGACCCATTCGAAAGATTTGTCCTACTCGTATGTTGGTTGAAGATTGTCTTTTTTTGCGGCTGAGTACCGCTTGACAGTGTCGCGATCGGCGTTGTAGATATCCCTTGATTTATGCGGATGAGTTGGCAAGAACGTCGGTCGCAACCAGTTTCCCCGGCATTTTGGGGGCGCTTGCTGGCCGGCGTGTGCCTGGTTGCCTACGTCCATCTCCTCGCCTTTCATGTCGCGACGGCCGATCACCACTCCGGAATCGCCCACGCCGATACCGACCTGGAGCATGATAGGCAAGCACACACTCACGGTTCGCATGGAGATGAGGGGCATACTCATCATTCCAGTAATGATCATTCCCTTGAACTGATCCCTCACAAATATTCGGTCGACCTTGGCATCGAGGGTGATGATTTCGCGTTATCGATCGCCCCGTTTGAGGCGATCTCGGCCTTTCCCTCGACCGATTACTTACCTACCCAAAAGCCCTTGGGGCATCGGCCCGAGCATGCTCAGGGAGCCAGAGCCCCACCTCACGTGTAACCCTCACCTGTAGCGATTTCACGTCCTTCATGTCTTTTTGAGGGGTGTGTCCTATTCAATTCCGGGGAGAGGCATCGCTATGACGGCTCAATCTGTGCCAATGGGTCGTTTTAGCCGCCGACTCGGATCACGATACCAGTAGCTTCGAAAAGCTTCGAAAATCCTAATGACGCAGTTAAAACAGAATGCGGGCACTTGCCTGCTATTGACGAGCCTGTCGCTTGCCGTAATGGCGTCCGGATGTCGACAGCCAAGCTCAGACTCCCATGACGCCCAAGAATCAGGACACGGCCATGGCCGGGCCGCCCACGCCGAAAAGAGCGCCGGCTTCACCGTTTGGGAAGATCAATATGAGATTTTTGGCGAACACAGGCTCCCGGTCGCCGGGCGTCCCGTGACCTTGGTGATGCACGTCACTGACATGCGCCATGGCAGTCCGAGGCAAAAGGGACCGATCCGTCTCGTAATGCGCTCTAAAGCGGGACGTTCGCAAGACCATAAGGAGTCGAAGCCGTCCCGCACCGGCATCTACCTGCCGGAAGTCACCTTCCCGACCGCGGGGAAATGGGAAGTGACTCTCCATATCCCGACCGAAGGTCGCCAATGCAAGATCTCTCTTCCCCCAATACGGGTTTTTTCGGACCATGAAGCAGTCCACCAGGCCTCTGTTAAGCCGCCACCGGATGGATTGGCGTTTTTAAAAGAGCAACAATGGAAGGTCGGTCTTCTTACGGAGGAGGTCGAAGCACGTTCCCTTGTCGAGCACCTTGAAGTTTCGGCGGAGGTGAAGCCCAAACCGGGATCCATCGCGAAAGTCACTTCGCCGGTGGCAGGCATGTTTGTCCCACCGGGCAGGGAGGTTCTTCCGAAGCTTGGACAACAGGTAGAAAGAGGGATGACCCTTGCCAGGGTGCGGCCGATCGCCTCTGAAATGGCACAACAGGTTGTCGAAGCCGAAGCCAACGTAAAACGGAGCAAGCTCGAGCTCGAGCAGGCCCGCCGGTCCTTGAAACGTGTCAAGCGATTGGCCAAGGTTGAGGCCAAATCCGAACGGGAGTTGGAGGTCGCGAGATTCGAGCTCGAAAGTGCCAAGTCGAAGTATGAAGCAGCGCGAGCCGTCCAACGGGCCTACGAGCAGCTCGGGACTTCCGAATCCGACAAGGAGGCTTCTGCTGATGCGTCGGTGCCGCGTGGTCCCTCCATCGCATTGAAAGCGCCGATCACAGGGACGGTGATCGAACAGCCGGATACGGCACTCGGGGAATACCTGCCGGAAAAGAGATCGCTCTACACCATCTTGGACGCCGAGACCGTCCGGATCAAAGGCCACATTCCCGAGGCGAAAATCGGCGAGATCGGCGCTCCCCAAAGGGCCTATTACGAGGTCCCGGGAGTATCCCAAGAGCCGCACTTCATCGGCGGAGATCACCCCGGGAAATTGGTCCACCTTGGAGAACGAGTCGATTCAACAACGCGCACGACTCCCATTATCTATGAAGTTAAAAATGAAAGGGGCCGTTTGCGCCCGGGCCAAGCGGTCACTCTCCATGTGGGGGTCGGGGAGGAAGCCGAAACGCCGGCCATCCCGGCTTCGGCGATCATTCAAATCGGACAACAACCCGCGGCCTTTGTACAGCTCGGCGGAGAAACTTTTGAGAAACGGTTTCTGAAACTTGGCATTCGAGAAGGATCATACGTCGAGGTCCGGTCAGGGCTCCGGGTGGGTGAGCGAGTCGTCACGAAAGGGGCCTATTTGGTCAGGCTTGCCGAGACCTCATCCGGTCTGCCCTCGCATGGCCATTCCCATTAAGGATAAGCCATTAAGGATAAGCGATCATGATGCGAGCGTTGATTCAATGGTCCCTCAACAATCGTGCGCTGGTTCTTGCCGCGGCTGCCGGACTGCTTGGGTTCGGCGCATGGAGCGCGATTCGGATGCCGGTCGATGTTTTCCCGGATCTGACCGCTCCGACGGTGACGGTGATTACCGAGGCCCACGGCATGGCACCGATCCAGGTGGAAAGCCAGGTCACCTTCCCTCTGGAAACCGCGTTGAACGGAGCGGCAGGTGTTCGCCGAGTGCGCTCCTCGACCTCGGTCGGACTCTCGGTCGTCTGGATTGAATTCGAATGGGGCACCAATATCCGGGATGCGCGTCAAATTGTCAGTGAGAAGCTCCCGATTGTCGCCGCGGAGATCCCTCCGCAAGTGCAGCGTCCGATAATGGCACCGATTTCCTCGATCATGGGGGAGGTCTTATTCATCTCATTGACCTCCGATCGCCATTCGCCAATGGAGGTAAGGAGTCATGTCGACACCCAAGTCCGGCGGCGGCTGCTCTCCGTGCCGGGAGTGGCTCAAGTGACGCCCATCGGCGGGGAGGTCAAGCAATACCAGGTAGCCCTGTCCGAGGAACGCCTTAAAGCGTATGGCGTCGGGATCGACCGAGTCATTGAAGCGGTTTCCAACGGCAACGAGAATGTCACAGCCGGGATATTGAATCAGCATGGTAACGAGTGGCTGGTCACCGGGCAGGGACGTGCCGAGACGCTCGGTGATATCGGAGCCACGCCCGTGAAGGCGACCAATGGGATCCCGGTCCAAGTAAAGGATTTGGGCAAAGTCCAAGTCGGCGCCGCTCCGAAACGAGGCGAGGCTTCGGTCAATGGAGAGCCTGCCGTCGTTTTGGGCATTCAGAAGCAGCCGGGCGTGAACACGTTGGCACTGACGGACCGACTCGATTCGGTTCTCAACGAGATTGCCGAATCCCTTCCGGCCGGAATGACGATCAACCGAGATCTCTTTCGTCAGGCGGACTTTATCGAGGTGGCGATCGATAATGTGGTCGATGCCCTGCGGGATGGCGCAATCCTGGTGGTCGTTGTCATCCTGTTTTTCTTGGTCAATCTTCGCGCCACGCTCATCAGCCTCTTGGCCATCCCGCTCTCCCTCGTTGTGGCGGTCTTAACGCTAAACCACTTTGGATCGACCATTAACACCATGACGCTGGGTGGCATGGCAATCGCTATCGGCGCACTCGTCGATGATGCCATCATCGTCGTTGAAAACGCCTTCCGGCGACTTAGAGAGCGCGCCACCTTTCCGGAATCCCAAAGGCCACCGACAAGGCAAGTCGTCTTTCGTGCCAGTGTTGAAATCCTGCAGTCGATTGTTTTTGCCACGTTCATCATCGCGTTGGTTTTTGTCCCCATCTTTTTCCTTTCCGGGGTGGAAGGACGTCTGCTTAAGCCCTTGGGCGTCGCCTACGTGGTTTCCTTGCTGGCATCGCTCCTGGTCGCTATCACGGTAACCCCGGTCCTATGCCTTTTGCTCTTGCCGGGAAGTCGCGGGATCACTGAGGGCCGGGAGCCAAAAGTCGCACATTGGCTCAAATCGAAGTATCGCCGACTACTGGAGCCCGTGCTCCGCCATCCTTGGGCAACCACAGGACCGGTGCTCGCGGCGTTTCTCCTGGCTGTGATTGCCTGCTTTTATATGGGCCGCGGCTTTTTGCCCGAGTTTAACGAAGGATCTCTAACGATCAGTGCCGTCACCGAGCCCGGGACTTCATTAGACCGATCGGACAAAATGGGGCGCGTGGTTGAGGAAACGCTCCTGGAGTTTCCGGAAGTGGTCTCCGTAGCCCGGAGGACCGGACGCGCGGAGCTTTCAGAGCACGCCCAGGGAGTGAACGCCGCCGAGCTCGACGTTGACCTCGAGATGAAAGATCGGAGTAAAGAGCGGTTTTTGGCCGCATTACGGGAGGAGCTTTCGAAGATTCCGGGAATGAACATTGTCATCGGACAACCGATCGCCCATCGGATTGATCACATGCTTTCGGGAACGCGTGCGAATATCGCCGTCAAAATCTTTGGAGACGACCTCTACCGATTACGTTCAATCGCTCGCCAAGCCAGAGATGCCATGACCGATATTCCCGGCTTGGTGGACCTGGCTGTCGAACAGCAGGCGGATGTACCAATGCTGGCAGTCCGATTCGACCGGAATGCCATCGCACGGCATGGGCTTTCCATTGATGAGGTTGGGCATGCCTTGGAATCCACTCGAAGAGGCGTCACGGTATCGGAGATCTTTGAAGGCCGCTATTCCTTTGACTTGGTTGTCAGGACCGGCAAACGAAAAGAGTGGCGGTTGGAGACGATCGGCGATCTTCTCATTGAAACCCCGAGTGGCGGGGAGGTCCCATTGCGTACCTTGGCCGATATTGAAAAGCGGACCGGTCCCAACACGATCAGTCGCGAAGCCGTGGAGCGAAAGATCGTTGTCATGTGCAATGTTGCCGGGCGCGACGTGACCTCTGTGGTGCAGGATGTCCAAACGGAGATGCAGCCGATTCTTGCCGAGAACCCGGGCTATCGCGTCGAATATGGCGGTCGGTTCGAAAGCGCCCAAGAGGCCAACCGGAGACTGCTTTTCCTCGGTCTTCTCGTGGTTCTTGGAATCGGGTTGTTACTCCATCTGGCCTTTGGCCGAGCACGCGACGCGATGCTGGTGATGCTCAATCTTCCTCTGGCCCTGCTCGGCGGAGTTATCGGGGTGTTTGTGGCGGGAGGGATATTGAATGTCGCCTCGGTCATCGGCTTTATCACTGTATTCGGAATCGCCACCCGCAATGGGATTATGCTCGTCTCTCATATTCGTCATTTACAGAGTGCTCAGGAAGTGGGCCATTTTCGGGAGGCGGTTGTGCGAGGGGCACAGGAACGACTTATCCCGATCGTAATGACCGCCTTGGCAACCGGTCTTGCTCTGATTCCCTTGGCCCTCGGAGGCGGCGAGCCAGGCAAGGAAATCCAAACCCCCATGGCCATCGTCATCCTCTTTGGACTGATCAGCTCCATGATTTTGAACATGATCATCGTGCCGACCCTTTACCTCCGGTTCGGCAAACCCGTCGAATTCGATCGATCCCAAGTATGATTTGGTCCCTTTTTCATTGGAATCCCGGCTTCTCGGTTGCAATCGCCTCCAAACCAGGATGGCGGCCGCATTCGATCACACGGTTTTGTATCGGAGCCTTGGCGGTGGTCGCGGTGTCGT